>JAUZQA010000107.1 GCA_030705665.1 Bacillota bacterium | reverse complement strand
TTACTGGGGCGATGATTATGGGAACAAACCATTCACTAATCGAAAATAATAAATTCAAAGATAATAATCAAAACGTAAATGCTCAAGGACTTTTATTGTATGACGTACATCAGTCAACTGTAAAAGATAACGTAATCGAAAATAATAGAGTTGGAATTTATATGGAAGATTCCAGTAGAAATACCATCACGAGTAATAGATTAAGTACTAATTTTATTGGAGCACAAATCAAGAATATTCACCAAAATAAACTCGAACATAATTCATTTCTCGGAAATGTTAGTGAAATGTTGGCCCTTAGCGGCAAGAATAATGTTATTCAGAACAATTATTGGGATGGGGCTTGGAGGTTAGATACGAATGGGGATGGAAAGAGCAATCTTCCCTATCAGTCAGATCCATTTTTTTTAAATCTTATTGAAGAAACCCCGGAATATCAGCTATTCTTTCATGACCCTGGGATGATATTGTTGCAAAAAATGCTAAAAAGCCCTGAAAAAAAGCTGATAAAGGATGAAAGTCCATTAATGAATAATGGATTCCGTACAGAGAGGCAAGCAAATAAAAATCTGACAAGTGCTTGGGTTTTGAGCATTGTCATGATTATGGGGAGTTTTTTGATGATCGTCAAAGGGAGGAAAAGATAGTGAAGCGTCATGCTTTAAAGACATTTGCAGTAGTATTTGTAATCCTATTAATGGTGGTTGGCTGCGGGAAGAAAACGCCAGAGCCGTTTACCCCTAATGAAAAAACAGATAAATGTGCATTGTGCAACATGGCTGTAAAGAATGATCATTTTGCAACTGAATTAATTCTTGAAAACGGAAAGAAAATGACATTTGATGACCTAGGTTGTATGAATAAATGGATGAATCAAAATAAGGATAAAAAGTCAGCGATTGCATACGTGAGAGATTATAATAGTAATAACTGGATAGAATTGGAAAAAGCGACATTTGTTCATGATAAGGAAGTAACGAAAACGCCAATGGCATATAATGTGATTTCATTTGAGAACAAAAAGGATGCCGGGAAGTTCGTTGAAAAAAATAAGGGAACAATCTTAGCTTATAACGATTTACAGAAATATTCATGGGAAAGAGACCCTGCAGCAATGAAAAAATTAATGGAAATGAAAGCAAAAAGAGAAGCACAAAATGCTGCGAAAATGGAAAATACAGGTTCAAGTATGAAGTAATAAGAATGAAAGCTAAAGACAGTCTAAAAGATTGTCTTTTTGCGTAAAGGAAAGTGAAGAATTTGATGAATTTTTGGATTACTGAGTGGAAAACAATAACTAGGCAAAAATCCTATTATTCTTTTTTACTGCTTTGGGTAGCTGTTTTTTCACTTTTGTTTTTACTAGAAAGTAATAATAGTGGACTCGTTGGATATACAAATATTACAGGAACGATAGTCAATATTATTCTTTATTTATTACCGTTATTTATGATGCTGATAGGCTCTTTTTCCATTGCAAATGAAGTGGAAAACGGACAATGGTCCCTTTTATGTACCTACCCAGTTGGCATCCCGGCATATATTTTAGGTAAGTTTTTAGGATTATTTTCTTCACAAGTAATTATGTTTACATTTAGTTTTGGTATCAGCATGTTATTAGGGTTGACTGCTGGAATTTCTCAATCTGTAAAGTGGTTGCTTGACATCTATCTTTTTTCGCTTCTGCTTATCATCGCTTTTCTTATTCTTGGTATTTTTTTCGGGACAGTTGTCGAATCAAGATGGAAGGCATTAATTGTTTCAGTCACCGCCTGGTTTTTTTTAATTATGATTTGGCCAACCGCCTTAATAGCTTTTCTCGGGTTAATTCCATATCCCTTGATCGCTGTGATTATGAAAATTGCCCTGTTTTTAAATCCAGCTGAGTTTTTCAGAGTATTTTTGATTAGTAAATGGAACAGCGGTTCTATTTTTGGGCAAACCTATGATTCGATTGTACAGTTATTCCATTCAGGAGCTGGCTGGTTTTTGTTAATTAGCTACCTTTTGGCATATCTATTCCTTTTTGCAGCTTTATCGAACTTTTTTTTGTGGAGGAGAAGGCAAAAATGAAATCACGTCTTGAGATTATTGGTGTTTCAAAAAAGTTTCAAAGTAAGGTAGCTTTATGGGGATTTTCATTAATGGCTATTGAGGGAGAATGCATAGCCTTGTGTGGTGGAAATGGAGCTGGAAAAAGCACTTTGCTGCAGATTGTTGCAGGCACCTCTCATCCTAGTGAAGGAAAAGTTCTTGTAGATAATGTCAACCTTCTCCAGAATCGAAAAGCCTATGTTTCTAAGATAGGGTATATGCCTGATGAATTTATAGCCCAAGAGACAATGACCGTTACCGAGTTTTTAACTTTTTATGCAAAACTTCGAAAGAGCAGCCACCAGCGCGTAAAGGAGGTCATTCAGTTACTCGGCTTAGAAGAGAAAAAAAATGAAATACTCAAAAATCTCTCAAAAGGTATGAGGCAACGGCTTTTATTTGGACAAGCATGGATTGGGAATCCAGATGTTTTAATACTTGATGAGCCTACAAATGGTCTAGACCCCTATTGGATTGATGTGTTTATAAAACTAATTTTTAAAATTAAAAATGGCGGAACAACGATCCTTTTTTCCACTCATATGATGGATGTAGCAGCCGAAGTAGCAGAACGGGTTATATTCATGGAAAAAGGAAAGCAAATTTCTGTCCTAAAAAATGATTTTCAAAATGAAAAACAATTTATGGACAAATTGTTACAGTTTTACAGAAAAAAAAGTAATGACTGAAATTTAACTGTATGGATAACTGTATAATTAAATACTTTGTGCTATAACAAAATTAGAAAGTATAGCATGAAAGGGTTTATGGTCATGACATTTCGTACATTGAAAATACTTACAATTATCGTCCCTACAATATTGATTGGCGGCTTCGAATTTATTCGACATACTATTCTCTATCGTTATATTTCGATGGAGACAGGAAATTTTATTATAACGATTCTAACACTTGTGATATCTTCTCTTTATGCAAATTGGATGTTTAAAACAATAGAATTGAAAAACAAACGAATCAGTGCGGAACGTGAATTAAGAGTGATTTATGAAGAAAGAGAGCGGATGGCAAAGGAATTACATGACAGTATTGCGCAATCTTTATTTTTATTAAAGGTAGATTTGAAAAAAAATAAAATGCAAGAGGCAGGTTCTGTTGTAAATTCAATTGATACAAATTTACGCCAAGTCATTTTTAATTTAAGGTTAAAGCCCGAGGAAGATGGGGGATTTATTGGACGAATTAATAACTGGATTGAACAATGGAGTGCCGTAACGGGGGTTGAAAGCAGGGTTGATATCCAAATAGAGGATGGATTTTTTAGTTCAACGGATGAGGTCCAATTATTTGGTATCATTCAAGAGGCATTTACAAATATTAGAAAACATGCTAATGCAAGTAATGCTTGCATCTCATTGAAATCTGATGGACAAAATTGGGAATTAACCATTGAGGATGATGGGGATGGTTTTTCTATTAATCAAGTATACTCACACCAGTATGGTTTAGAAATGCTAGAGGAAAGAGTGAATAAGCTAAATGCTTTTCTCGATATAATCTCAGAAGAAAGTCTGGGAACAAAAATCGTTGTGAAAGGGGCGAAAAGAAGATGATCACTCCATTTCGAGTTCTTATCACCGACGATCATCCCCATTCAAGAAGGGCGATAAAAGAAATTCTAGCAGATGAACCACTTTTTACAATAATTGGAGAAGCTACAAATGGAAAAGAAGCGATTGACCTTTGCGATATGCTGCTGCCAGATATTGTTTTAATGGATATTGAAATGCCGATCGTAAACGGATTGGAAGCGACGAAAGTAATTAAGGAGAGAAACCCGCTTATTAAAGTAATCATTTTGAGTGTTTCAGATGATGTTGCTGATTTATTTACAGCCATCCAGTATGGTGCTCAAGGCTATCTCTTGAAAAATATGGACCCAGATGACTGGCTTCAATATCTTCGTTCCGTTGCAGATGGGTCAAGCTATGCTGCAAGAGACATGGCTGGAAAGCTGCTCTATCAATTTAGAGAAGCTGATCTTGAGCACTCGCCAACTCCCCACTCATTAACTGCCAGAGAAAAAGAAATCCTTCTTCTTGTTGCAAAAGGGCTCACAAATAAGCAAATTGCCCAACAATTATTTATTGCTGAAAATACAGTGAAAAATCATATTAAAAATTTGCTTGGAAAACTAGATGTAGACAATCGTGTTCAGCTAGCATCATATGCAACAAAAAATGGGCTGTTGTAAGACTGAAATTCGATTTTGTTCATGAATAAAATGCTTGATTTAAAATTGCCTTAAAAAAGTTTAGTGTTTTTTTATACTTAAACTAGTAATTAATGTGAAATCGTTTTACAATAGATTGTAAGTTTTATATATCTTTGTAAGATCCGTAAAAAAGTGAATAAACGAGTGTTCATAATTTTTTAGTACAGGAATATTCTTATAACTGTATTGGGAAATTCCAATTAAAATAATACCAAACATTGATGGTATTATTTTTTCGCAACACTACGTAAACAGCGTTGCGTAATAAGCAACAGCTTAAGACGGAAACCTTACAAATAAAAATGAAGGGGGAAATCAAAATGACGAACTATACTAAATTAGGCAATTTACAAGTAGCAAATGAGCTTTTTGAGTTCATTAACTCCGAGGCACTTCCAGGGAGCAACGTTGAACAGGAAATATTCTGGACGGGTTTGGAGGCGATCATCAAGGATTTAACTCCTAAAAATAGAGCATTGCTTGCGAAACGTGATGAATTTCAGCATAAAATTAATACATGGCATCGTGAAAATAAAGAATTTGACTTTACAAAGTATAAAGCCTTTCTTAAGGAAATTGGTTATATAGAACCTGAGGCAGAAGATTTTAAAATTACAACCGAAAATGTAGATGACGAAATTACGATTCAAGCTGGCCCTCAACTAGTTGTACCAGTAAATAATGACCGTTATGCTTTAAATGCAGCAAATGCCCGATGGGGAAGCCTTTATGATGCCTTGTATGGCTTTGATGTAATAGGTGAGGACAATGGCGCCGAGCGCAAGGGTGGCTACAACCCTATTCGTGGAGAAAGGGTAATCTCTTTTGCAAAAGATTTCTTGGATCAAGCTGCCCCGTTAAAGGCAGGATCACACAAGGATGCTGTTCAATATCGTGTTATGAATGGTGAACTAGCTGTTACACTTAGTAATGGAAAAGAAGTTGGACTCTTGCAGCAGGAAAAACTTGCAGGATATCAGGGTGATTCACAAGCTCCAGCTGCCATCTTATTTAAAAATAATGGTCTCCATTTTGAAATACAAATTGACCGCGACAATATGATTGGAAAAATGGACGATGCAGGGATTAAGGATATTCTTCTAGAAGCAGCATTAACCACGATTATGGACTGTGAAGATTCTGTGGCAGCAGTTGACGCAGAAGATAAAGTTCTGGTTTATCGTAACTGGCTTGGTTTAAACAAAGGTAACCTTTTGGCAGCTTTTGCGAAAAATAATAAAACGATAACACGTAGCATGAATCCTGATCGTCGTTATCTTTCTCCAAGTGGCGAAGAGTTTACTCTTCCCGGCCGATCCTTAATGTTTGTACGGAATGTCGGGCATTTGATGACTAATAGTGCAGTCTTGGATCAGGATGGCAATGAGGTATTTGAAGGAATACTTGATGCCGTATTTACCAGCTTGATGGCAAAACATTCATTACTTGGGAATGGAAAATATCAAAATGGCTCCAAAGGGTCTATTTATATCGTAAAACCAAAAATGCACGGTTCAAAAGAGGTAGCGTATGCAAACGAATTATTTAATCGGACAGAGGACCTTCTTGGTTTAGAACGACATACGATTAAAATTGGGGTTATGGACGAAGAGCGCCGCACGTCATTAAACCTTAAAGCATGTATTAAAGAGGTTAAAGACCGGATTGTTTTCATTAATACAGGTTTCCTTGATCGTACAGGAGATGAAATGCATACTTCGATGGAAGCAGGTCCAATGATTCGTAAGAATGATATGAAAACTACAGCATGGCTGCAAGGATATGAAAAGTCGAATGTATATAGAGGTTTAGAAACTGGCTTCCAGGGGCGTGCCCAAATTGGAAAGGGAATGTGGGCAATGCCTGACTTAATGGCAGCTATGCTGGAACAAAAAATCGGGCATCCAAAAGCAGGAGCAAATACTGCCTGGGTTCCTTCACCAACTGGTGCAACTATTCACGCCTTACATTATCATCGAGTAAATGTTGTTGAGGTTCAAAATACTCTTTATAACGAAATCACCGATTTGCGTGATGACATCCTGCAAATACCAACCGCTAAAAATCCAAATTGGAGCCCGAAAGAAATTCAAGCAGAGCTTGATAACAACTCACAAGGGATCCTTGGTTACGTAGTTCGTTGGGTAGAGCAAGGAATTGGATGTTCAAAAGTACCGGATATCAATAATATTGGTTTAATGGAGGACCGTGCAACATTAAGGATTTCGAGTCAACATATTGCAAACTGGCTACATCACGGGATCTGTACGGAGGAACAAGTATTGGAAACGTTAAAGCGGATGGCTGTTGTTGTTGACCAACAAAATGAAGGAGACGATAACTATCTTCCAATGGCTCCAAACTACGAGGATTCCGTCGCTTTCCAGGCAGCCTGTGACCTTGTATTTAAAGGATATGATCAACCGAACGGTTATACTGAACCGATTCTGCACAGCCGCAGAATTGAGGCAAAAGCAAAATTTGCCATTAAACAATAACAGATAAAAACCTAGCTTGGCTTTTGGCTCAGCTAGGTTTTTATTTTATGGAAAATATATTTCCAAACGGTCAGTATTATTTCGTAAAACATAAAAATTAGGAAATTGGTTGTCTACATAGACATCTGGATAATTCTCAATTGTTACCTTGAAGCACGTTTCATCTTTTTTGGTAAAAGTGAGCGTCCCATCCGAAAGTTTAAGTGATTGAAAGGAAAAACCATCCCTTTTAACTAAAAAATCAACATCATTGTAATAATTTAAAACTACTTGCCGATTATTAAAAGCATCTAAGACGTATAAATCCTTTAATTTTTTTTCCATACCCGCAGCACATATCCTCCACAGCCACATTGATCAATAAACTTGGCTTCAATTTGGTCTCCGAAAAATAAATTTAATGCCTCTGTTAAATAATCATCTGGATTCCCCAAAGTGTCGGGTGTAACAACATTTACATAAAACCCTTTTGAAGTTTGTTCCACGGCATCAATTGCATCTTTTACAACCAATTCTAAATCATTTTCGTATTCATCATGTTCAAGTGAAACAGACCAATTTTTCTCCATAATGCCACCTCTTACGACTATTGTAAATGGGTTCAATTGAACGTGTGGTGATTTGTATCACACCTATAAAACTTAACTAAAGTCACTGATAACTATGAGATGATGAATTTTATAACACTGTTAAAATTTTTTAGGATATTCCCAACATATATTGTATTAAACGGAAAAAAGGGGTGGGGAAGAATGACTTCAAATAAGCCCAGATTGATCACATCATACACGGGTACAAAGCTGAATGCAAAAGGCTGGATTCAAGAAGCAGCACTCCGCATGCTCATGAACAATCTTAACAAAGATGTAGCCGAAAACCCGCAAGAACTTATCGTGTATGGTGGAATTGGAAAGGCAGCCCGCAATTGGGAAGCATATGATCGAATTGTTAAAACCCTGCTTCAATTGGAAAACGATGAAACTCTATTAATTCAATCTGGTAAACCAGTTGCAGTGTTTAAGACTCATAAAGATGCCCCAAGGGTTTTAATTGCGAATTCCAATTTGGTCCCAGCATGGGCTAATTGGGAGCATTTTCATGAATTAGATCAAAAGGGTTTGATTATGTACGGACAAATGACGGCAGGAAGCTGGATTTATATTGGCAGCCAGGGAATTGTTCAAGGCACATATGAGACCTTTGCTGAAGTGGCTCGTCAAAAATTCAAGGGAAATTTAAAAAATACGATTACTTTAACAGCAGGCCTTGGAGGAATGGGAGGAGCTCAGCCATTAGCAATTACAATGAATGGGGGTGTTTGCCTGGCCATCGAAGTGGATGAAAACAGGGTAGATCGCCGAATTGAAACGAGCTATCTAGATGTTAAAACAAATAATTTGGATAAAGCACTTGAGATGGCAATGGAGGCGAAAACAGCTGGAAAAGCGCTATCAATCGGTTTAATTGGAAATGCTGCTGAAATTCTTCCTAAAATGCTAGAAAAAGGTTTTACCCCTGATATTTTAACAGATCAAACGGCAGCCCATGATCCTCTTAATGGTTATATTCCAGCCAATTTAACGTTAAATGAAGCTACTAAATTAAGAAAGGAAAATCCAGCAAATTACGTCAAGCTTTCCAAACAAAGTATGGTTGTCCATGTGAAAGCCATGTTATTGATGCAGCAACATGGTGCAGTCACTTTTGATTATGGAAATAACATTCGCCAGGTTGCAAAAGATCAAGGAGTTGAAAACGCGTTTTCCTTCCCAGGATTTGTACCAGCATTTATCCGTCCTTTATTTTGTGAAGGAAAGGGCCCATTCCGTTGGGCTGCCCTATCAGGTGATCCTGAGGATATTAGAATAATTGATGAAGTGATCCTGCACGAATTCAAAGAAGATAAGCACCTTTGTAATTGGATTAAGATGGCCCGAGAAAAAATAAGTTTTCAAGGTCTTCCTGCAAGAATTTGTTGGTTAGGTTATGGGGCTAGGGCTCGATTAGGAAAAATGATCAATGATATGGTCGCTTTAGGAGAACTTTCAGCTCCGATTGTCATTGGTCGTGACCATCTTGATTCAGGTTCGGTTGCGAGTCCGAACCGAGAAACAGAGGCCATGAAAGATGGAAGTGATGCAGTAGCTGATTGGCCGATTTTGAACGCTCTCGTCAATGCAGTTGGTGGGGCCAGCTGGGTATCTTATCACCATGGAGGCGGTGTTGGGATGGGATATTCCCTTCACGCAGGTATGGTGATCGTTGCTGATGGTACAAAGGAAGCAGAAGTACGTCTACAAAGAGTTTTAACCACTGACCCAGGTATCGGAATTGTACGGCATGCAGATGCCGGTTATGAAAAAGCTATTGAAACGGCTATGAACAATGGCATCTACATGCCCATGCTGAAAAAAGATTAAAGAAGGTGGAAAACCTTATGAAACCCATTTTCATTAAAAATGCATCACAACTTATCACAATAAAGAATAGTTCGCATGCTCCCTTAATTAAACAAGCAATGTCCAATCTGGAAATTATTGAAAATGGAAGTGTCCTGATTGAAAATGGAAGAATTATTGCAGTTGGAGAAGATAAAGAACTTTCTATCCAATACTCCGAAAGACTAAAAGAAGCATTGGTCATAAATGCGAGTGGGAAACTAGTTACCCCTGGATTAATTGACCCTCATACACACTTAATATTTGCTGGAAGTAGAGAACAAGAATTTAGTATGAGACTCCAAGGGAAAACATATATGGAGATTATGGAAATGGGTGGAGGTATCCATTCCACTGCTACGCAAACTAAAAATGCTTCATCCGAAGAACTTTTTAATACAGGTTATGAACGTTTAACTCAGTTTCTCCTTCATGGAGTGACGACTATTGAGGCAAAAAGCGGGTACGGAATGGAATGGGAAACAGAACGAAAGCAGCTTGAAGTTATGAAATC
>JAUZQA010000106.1 GCA_030705665.1 Bacillota bacterium | reverse complement strand
GCCTTCTTACTTAAGAAGCGCGCCCGATTGCGGAAGATCAAGATAATTATTGATTGCTACTTTAGCTTATTGAAAATGCTAAAGCATCATATATGATGCCATCTTCCAAAATAGTTTTATTTCTTCGTGGATTCTGTCCTCTCGTTAGCTATCTTCCCTCCCCAGCTAACAGGACTAACGTCTTTAACGTGCTCCGAAAAAGTCCATACATGCCCCTCTAGATCTTGGGCTGAATATTGACGCTCACCGTATTCCGTGTTGAAAATCTCCTCCAAAATGCGTGCACCCGAAGATATCGAATTCCTATAATGCTCATCTACATTTTTGACGAATACCATAAGGGACTGCGTTTGGAGTCCAAGTCTACTAGGGCTTGTCATTGTTCGGCCCGAATTTTTAAGCATGACCCAGGCATTACCTTTATGTATCATCACGCCATGAAGTTGTCCATCGGGGAGATTGAAATGATAGTCTTCGACGAAACCGAACACTGAAGTTAACCAAGCTAAGGCATCAGCAACGTTCTCATAATAAACATGTGGAAGGATGTGGTCAGTTGGTACAGAACGATTTTTCACCATAAATATAACCTCCATTTATTTGTCTATTTTACTAGTTCTCCAATTTTAAACAAACACCTCTTAACCTGCCATTGATACGGTCAAAACACCCCTTTTGTTGTGAAACTAAAGCCCCGATTGTTTAACAATTTGAATATATTAAGTGGGGCGCATTCCCGAATGAAATTTAACCTTTAAGTTTAAGAATAACCAATTTCTGCTTTATAGAAAGGGGAAACAGGAATAATGACTTTTGATAATGAAATATTTGTGGATGATGGGGCACTAGAAAAAATCATTTCAAAATATCGTACCTTGGCTGCTATATTTGTGATAAACCCAGAGCAGATAAATAAAGAGATTCAAGAGATTTCTTATATTGTTGACATAGTTTCTAATTCAGACGAATGGAGGGGGTATCGGGAATCAAAACTACAGGGGATTTCCCGATATGTAATGTATGCCACCATATAAAGCAACTGAGTTTCTTCTTTTTTACATATTTCACTTTTTATATAAATGTTTCGCCAATTCTGTTCTTACTTCTTGTAGTATAACTTCTGATTGTTGAATTTCGTAATTAAAGTGAACATATGTGGCTGTTCCTTTAGCACAAATTTGGCCATTTTAAAACATTTCTTCATAAACCGTAAAACTTTTATTTCCAATTCTTTCAATCCATGTTTTTACTTCTACATCAGCATTGAGGAAAATTTGTTTTATGTAATCTACATTCATATTAACAAAAACAAGTTTCCAATTTCCAAATGATAAATCTGGAGTCATAATTTTATAAATTTCTGTTCGCCCTGCTTCAAACCAAACAGGAACAACAGTATTACTAATGTGACCGGCACCATTTGTTTCAGATATGCGAGGAGTAATGATCGTTGAATACACCCATACTTCTCTCCTTTTATTTGTGGCAATTTTAATTTGTTTACTTTTTATACACCCGGCAAAAAGCTGCTTTTTCACTAAATTCCATTAAAAATGCCATTACTTTGCCGGGTATATAAATTTATAAAAAATACTTATAACATCTAATTGTTCCTAGATATCAAGAAATTACCCTACTACCATGTTCAGTACTAATACTCCAAGTAGTCCATAAATAGCAACGAGGGTATACATGAAACACACAGACCTAATAGTTTGTCCAATTGACAAGTTAAAATATTCTTTTGTCATCCAGAAAGATACATCACTTGGCGGCGCCCATGCTATGGAAGCACTTCCAATTGCCAGTACCATCAATTCAGGACTAACACCAGTATCTTTCAAGATTGGCAGCATAATTCCTGCAGTAGTTAAAACCGTTACTGTTGCAGACCCCACGGCCATACGTATGATAACCGCAATAATCCATGCTAATATAAATGGTGAGATATTCCATCCACTTGTAAAATGAGCAATGTATTTTGCCATTCCACTATCAAGAATAACTTGTTTAAATGCTCCACCTCCACCAAGAATGAATATGATTCCCCCCATAGAGATCAGTGCTTGTTCTACAGTTTTCATTACTTGAGGCATCGTCTTTTTATTTTTATGTAAACCAAATACATATACTGCAATGAGAAGAGATATAAGCAACGCCATATCAGCATTACCAATAAAAGTTAATATTTTATAAATGATTGAGGTTTTCGGAAGTGAAAATTGTGTAATTACCCCAAGCAAAATCAAAATAACTGGTAACAAAGTCGTAAAAAGGGAAGTTGCAAATGATGGGACTTCATCCATGTTGAATTCTTGCTTTGATACTAAATGGTTTGGAATTTCAATATCCCAATTTTTATATAACTTAGCAAATAACGGCCCGAAAATAATGGCAGCTGGAATCGCCAGAATAAAGCCATACAGCAGAACAAGGCCCAAATTTGCCCCTAAAGCGGTTGCAATTGCAGTTGGTCCTGGATGCGGAGGTAAAAAGACGTGTGCAATAGATATGGCTGCCAGAAACGGGATACCCACTTTCATCAGTTTCACTTTCGCTTCAACTGCAACTGTATATACGATAGGGATTATTAGAATGTAACTAACTTCATAGTATAATATTATTCCCAAAAGAAATGAGGTTAGACAAATTGCCCAATCCACTCTTTTTTCGCCAAAAATTTTGATAAGAGTGCTTGCGATTCTGTGGGCTCCCCCACCTTCAGATATTATTTTCCCAAAAACGGCACCCAAGCCAATTATGATGGCCATATGTCCCAGAGTACCCCCAAGTCCAGTTTCAATGGATGTGACAATTGCCGAAGGTTCCATCCCTAGGAAAAGTCCTACGAATGTTGCTGATATAATCAGAGATAAAAATGCGTTAAGCTTAAAAGCGATGATTAAAATAAATAATATTACGATACCCAAAGCCAATCCTATTAGTGGCATAAAAGCACTCCATTCCTTGATTAATTAGTGTATTTTCATCAACTTCCATTCTTCGAATTAAGTCAATAAACCTTGATAAATGGGGCAAAGTTGAAAACAATTAGTGTATTTGACTTTTGATAATGTATCTAATCATTGAAGTAAACCTTCAAGAATCTTGTTTACTTTACTCCAACCAGTTCAGAAGCTACCTTAAATTGCGCTTCTGTTTTTTCTTTTACTTCATCTATTGAAACACCATTCAGTGTTTCAATAAGGATCATACCTTCTTCTGTAAAATCAAAAACCGCAAGATCGGTAATTAATCGATGTACGACTCCTTTACCCGTTAAAGGTAAGGTACAATCACGCTTTATTTTTGATTCACCATGCTTATTTACATGTTCCATAACAACGATGACACGTTTTGCTCCATTGACAAGATCCATCGCACCTCCCATACCTTTTACCATCTTTCCAGGGATCATCCAGTTAGCCAAATCACCATTTTCCGCTACTTCCATACCACCTAAAATAGCCAGATCAATATGGCCTCCGCGAATCATGGCAAATGACTCGGCGCTATCAAAGAATGAAGCACCCAGTACGCTAGTTACTGTTTCTTTTCCTGCATTAATCAGATCCGGATCTTCTTTTCCTTCCACAGGATAAGGTCCAATCCCAAGCAATCCATTTTCAGACTGCAAAAAGACGTTAAAATCAGCTGGAATCTCATTTGCGATCAGCGTCGGCATGCCAATCCCAAGATTCACATTCATACCATCCTCAATTTCTTTTACTGCACGTTTAATAATTGTCATTCGTTTATCTTTCATCTTGATTTTCCCCTTTATCGTGGGCCACTACTGTTCGGCGCTCGATTCGTTTTTGATAATCTGTACCCACAAGTATATGCTGTACATAAATACTCGGTGTATGGATTTCATCCGGATCCAGTTCACCCGGTTCAACAATCTCTTCCACTTCTGCAATCGTGATTTTTCCAGCCATCGCCGCCAATGGGTTAAAGTTGCGAGCTGTTTTTCTGTAAACAAGATTTCCGAACGGATCGGCTTTCCACGCTTTTACTAGAGCAAAGTCACCCACTATACCTTCTTCAAGTAAATAGGTTTTTCCGTTAAACTCTTTCATTTCCTTTCCTTTAGCAATGGGTGTACCAACTCCCGTGGCTGTATAAAATCCCGGTATACCTGCACCACCAGCCCGGATTCGCTCTGCAAGGGTTCCTTGTGGAACTAATTCTACTTCCAACTCACCGTTTAAAAACTGCCGTTCAAAAATCTTGTTTTCACCAACATAGGAAGCTACCATTTTCTTAATCTGTTTATTGGCCAGCAAGAGGCCCAGTCCCCATTCATCAACTCCGCAGTTGTTACTGACCACTGTTAAATCTTTAGTTCCTTGCTCCATAAGTGCCTGAATAGTAAATTCAGGAATTCCACTTAAGCCAAAACCTCCGACGATTAATGTTGAACCGTCTTTAATATCTTTAACTGCTTCTTTAAATGAATTAATTAATTTAGTATTTTTCATAGAAACCACTTCCCTAAGTATTAAGGTATCATTGCAGCATCATAAGCTTTATTTATTGAAAGTTAGCTTAAAATCCGCTTGACTTTTGATTTGAAATGAGAATTTTAGTAAACAAGTAAACTGATATATTCAAATTTTCAGATATATTCGTTTGCATATTTCCTGTTTTTTAACGCTTATTTAGTTTATTAGATGGTTCTTCGTCTTTGATTAACGACCTATCGATATAAAATTGGGAAGCTTTAAGTTGATGAATCAAGTTTTCAGCAAACCGTTTCTTAATCGCAGCTATTTCATCTTGTTTATAGTCATAAAATCCTTCTCCTGATTTAATGCCCAATTTCCCTGAAGCTACTTTTTGTTTCAACATCACATTTGCTTGTTGAGAATGATCCATAACCTTTAACAAGTTATCACCAACTGTACACCAAATATCCAGGCCGCCCAAATCGGCAATCTCTAACTGTCCTGTTGTAGCATATCTGAATGCCGGGCCAAACTTTAATGCTTTATCAATATCATCCGGGGTTGCGACTCCCATTTCAATAAGAGAGAAAACTTCCCGCGCAATTCCTTGTTGAATTCTGTTTGCTATAAGTCCTGGTATGTCTTTTAGAACTTTAACCGTTTGCTTTTTGATGGACTGATATAATTGTTCAACTTCCTTAAAAAGATGTTCAGACATATTTCCAAAATAAGATAGTTCTACAAGTGGCATCAAGTGGCCTGGGTTATACCAATGGTTAACGATCATTTGCTCTTTCCGTTTATCACTGATATGTTCCATCATACTGGTTAAATTCAGACTCGAGGTATTACTTGCAATTATCGTGTGGGAAGGACAATATTCATCCAATTTCTTAAAAAGGCTTTGCTTTAGCTCTAAAATTTCAGGAACAGCCTCAATTACATAGTCACGATCTATTACTGCTTGCTTTAAATCCGTACATAAGGTGATCCTCTTGAGAGTTACTCCTACTGACTGTGACTCAATAAAGTTTGCTTCTACTAACGTTTCCTGTTCTTCTTCAATTTCCTTTAAAGCAACCTTTAATTTACTTTCGTCCGTATCGTATAGATTTACTTCATATCCATACATAGCAAAAGCTTCCGCAATGCCATGCCCCATTGTACCTGCTCCTAAAACAGCAATTCTTTTAATCATCATCCACCTCTACTTTCTGCCACTTGTAAAAATCATAATCCCGCACTTAATAAACTTGGAAGAAAATGTTTGATATTAACAGAGAACTCTGGAAGACAACCTGCTTCCTCCGATTCTTTCACTAATTTAACAACAAGATCATTGTAAGGAGTTTTTACTCCTGCTTCCCTGCCCTTTTTACAAACGAAACCGTTGATAAAATCAATTTCTGACTTTCTATTTTTCTCCAAGTCTTGCAGCATGCTCGCTTTAGTATTGCTATGCGGCCCCCATACCTCTTGATAAAAATCCATCTTATTTGCTACATCATTTTCGTCCTGCAGTTCAAGAAATTCCATATCTTTTCCTTGCATATCTTCTAATTTAATTCCGTGTGCATGTGCAACCTTTATCGTTTCATCTGCAATATGGGCTAAACTAATCATGGCCGTTTCATTTGATAAAACATCTCCAAATCGGCAGCCTAATGCCGCTGACATACCACTAAAAGTTGCATTCATTAAAAGCTTTGCCCATTTTATCCCTATAATGTTATCTGAGATATGACAATGACCTATTAAATCAAGTATCCTTTTTACTACCTCAAGACGCGGAGTCAGCGTTCCATCCAGTTCACCAATGTCAAATGCATAATTTTTTACAGTATGTACTTCTGTTACCAATTCAGAAACACCCGGTCCCAACCATGTGGCCCCAAATCCCACTGCACCCCCAATGGTTCTTTCGCGTCCTATATACGAAGCAACAAAATCTTCCGGCAACCCATTTTGCAGCGCACAAACGGTACTATTGGAATGAAGATGCGGAAGCAGTTGGTCTAAAGTAGTTTTGTTGTACACCTGCTTCGTCAGCAAAAAAACCAAATCATATTTACCAGTCATTTCATTGGGCAGCATTGCTTTTACTGGTACACAAAGATCCATAAAACCAGTAATTTTTGCACCGGAATGATTGAGTGCCTCCACGTGTTCCTTATTGATATCAATTAAATCTATTTCTTGTCCTCCTGCAGTAATCAAGGCCCCTATTATAGTACCTAAAGAACCTGCACCCATTATTGCAATTCTCATTTGTGCTCCTCCTTGGAATGTGATATACAGGTTAAATAAATCTGGATTCACCACTTTATATGTTGACAATAGACATCGAACCGCAACCGCTTACAGTATCCCGATTAATCAATTTATTAAACTCCTATTTGTTTACAAAAAGTTAGGATATCAGGAAATCAACAGTTATCAAATGCCAACACTTTCAGATTACTTAACTGCACCACTCGTGCTCTTCACTGCTTTACTATTTCTTAATTGATCGAGACCTAAAATTTTTCTAGCTTCGTTTGGCGTAGCAATTTCTCTTCCTAAAGTCCCCGATAAATCTACAATTCTTTCAACAAATTGAGCATTCATTTTAGCCAATTCACCTTTTCGATAATAGACGCTGTCCTCCATTCCTACGCGGACATGTCCACCCAATAGAATACTCATGGTGTTGATGGCTAATTGATCTTTACTCGCCCCAATTGCTGACCATGTTGATCCTGCGGGGATATTTTCCGCCATAAACAATAAATTTTTTGGTGTAGCCGGCATTCCACCCTGTACGCCCAAAACAAATTGGAAATGAAATGGTGGATCGATAAGGCCCCTTTTAATAATTCGCATGGTATTTTCGATCATTCCAACATCGAATACTTCAATTTCAGGTTTTATCTGATGTTCTTTCAGTTTTATAGCCAATCTCTCTAAAAATTTGGGTGAATTAAGAAATACACCGGAGCCAAAATTCATCGAACCGGCATCAAATGTTGCCATCTCCGGACTCAATTCACATACTCGAAGTCGATCTTCATCGTTCATTGCCACCCCGCCAGCCGTCGTTAAGTTGATAATGATATCGCATTTATCCTGTATACGATTTACTACGTCCTTATAAGTATCTAAGTTAAGGGTATTGTTACCGTTTTCATCCCTCACATGTATATGGGCTATTGACGCTCCCACTTGCCAAGCTTCATAAACGGAATCCGCAATTTCCTTTGGTGTAAGCGGTACATATGGGGTATGCTCACGAGTTGTTTGGGCTCCAGTGGGGGCGACAGTAATTATTAATTTTTCCAAAGTAATTCCTCCTTTTATATCGAAACGTTTCGATAAAAGTAAAAAAATAATAGATTAAGTGCGATCTTCAACCAAGGTATTCAGTATCATGAATTCTTGTACAATATAATTACTCCCAGGAATGAAACTTGTATTTTCGTTTCTTAGTTATCGAAACGTTTCGTTATTTGATTATAGTATAGAAAGAATTACTTTCAAAATCAATACTTTTTCAGAATATTATCAATAATATTTTTATTGAAATTTCGACATTATTTTTAGAACAAGAAGCACACTGATCCCATATTATCGATGATCAAATATTTTCTTTATTGCTTCTATATCCACAACTTTCGCGAATAACTAAAGATGGAGTAAGTATTATTTGTCTTGCTGCGATTTCATTCTTTTCCTTGATCAGCTCCAAAAGCAACTCCATGGATAATTTGCCCATATCATAAGTAGAATGATCCACACTGGACAATGGAACAAGAAAATTTTCGGAAAATGTACTATTATCATTTCCAATGACGGCAATATCCTCTGGAACACGAATTTCAGAATCTCTAAGCCCCTTGATCACCCCGAAAGCTACTACGTCACTTACAGCACAAATGACTTCTGGTAATTTGTCCACTTGCTCGAGCATCTTTTTTACATTGGTATATCCCGATTCTAGGGTGTATTCCCCATCGAAAACAAGCTTAGGGTCAACTTCTAAACCATGATGAGTCATGCAGCTTATAAATCCAGCTTTTCTTTCTCTCGCAGTGTTTATTTCCAAATTACCTCCAAAATACGCAATTCTTTTGTATCCCAGTGCCACTAAATGATTTACAGCTAATTCAGAACTCAGTTCATTATTAACTCCAACAAAATTTTTGCCATAGAATGGGGGTTTTCGATTGATTAAAACATATTTTAATCCTGTTTTTTCAATTTCGTTGAAATCCTCCGTTGTAGCAATGTTAGCTAAAAGAAGACCGTCAACCTGTTTTTCAAGCATTAGTTCCAAATATGTCAAAATCCTTTTATGTTCATTTGATATATTGCAGAGGATGACATTGAAGCCATTATTAAACGCAACATCTTCAATCCCTTTGATCATTGGAGGATAGAAGGGATTTAAAATATCTGTCACGATGACACCAATGGTATTCGTGCTCTTCTTTTTCAAACTCCGAGCTACAGCATTCGGTCTGTAATTTAGTTCCTCAATTACCTGCATCACTCTTTTGGTAAGTTCAGGGCTTACATATGCAGATTGATTAATTACAGCCGACACTGTAGAAAGTGAAACTTTAGCCCTTTTGGAAATATCTTTCATTGTCGCCATTTAAAAACCCTCCCAGCAAAACGTTTCGATCTATGTAATCTATACTATATTTAGACCAGCTGGAATTCAATATTTTTTGTCTATTAATAAAATTAAATCTTTTTCTAGAAACAGAAACATAGAAACATAGGGACGGTTCTAGAAACATAGGGACGGTTCTGATGTCTCAATAATAAAACCAGAGACCCGTCCCTCTGTTTCTGACTATGTTTCTGTGTTTTGAAACAAGAGAACCGTCCCTATGTTTCCCCTTAAAATGGTCGTGCTGGTCGTTCTAACAGCATTGTTTGAATCTCCCCATTCATCGAGACAGAAAAAAGGAGCCAACAGGCCCCTTGAAATATTAATGCATAGAATCGGCATTCGCATGGTTGACGATCACACGGCGGATAAAGAATGCCATAACCAGACCGATTAACGTCACTGTGAGCGCGAACAGAAACACATTTTGTGAGCCCAACGTCATCGCGTTGGCCAACTCGCTAGGTTTAGTCGGCATGGAGGAATCGTGTAAATACTTCTCCATCCCGCTTGAAAGGATAATAATTGCAACTGCTGTTCCAATCGCTCCCGCAACCTGTTGGAGAGTGTTCATCACAGCCGTACCGTGTGGGTATAGCTCCGGTGGCAGTTGGTTTAGGCCGTTCGTCTGCGCTGGCATCCAGACCATTGAAATGCCGATCATTAATCCAATATGCAAGGTGACGATAAAGGCAACTGAAGACGCAACCGAAATGCTGGAGAGAAACCATACCGTAATC
>JAUZQA010000105.1 GCA_030705665.1 Bacillota bacterium | reverse complement strand
CGCTCTAGGCAATGCTCGATCAACAAAGGGATGTCCTCCTTTCGTTCACGAAGTGCCGGAATCTTTAAATGAACGACATTTAAACGATAGAATAAATCTTCCCTAAACTTCTTTTGTTGCACAGCTTGATGGAGGTTTTCATTTGTGGCAGCAATCAGCCGTGTATTTGTTCGTAAGACATGTTCACTGCCAACACGCATAAATTCGCGTGTTTCCAGGACCCGCAGCAATTTCACCTGGATGGCTGAGGATGCTTCCGCAATTTCATCAAGGAAAAGAGTACCCTTACTGGCAATTTCAAATAAACCTTTTCGAAGCTGCGTTGCTCCAGTAAACGCTCCTTTTTCGTGGCCGAACAGTTCACTTTCTAATAGTGATTCAGATATGGCCCCGCAATTTACCCCGATAAAGGATTCATGACTCCGCCCGCTTGCCTGATGAATAAATCGGGATAAAACTTCTTTCCCTGTTCCTGTTTCACCCTCAATAAGGACATTGACATTCTTCCTTGCAACCTTATAGGCAGTCTCCAAGAGCTGATTCATTGCTTCGTTTCGGCCAAAGATAAGCCCGGCCACACTGGCAACGTTTTTTATATGTTCGTAAGTGGAGGTATCATTTGAAACTAATAAATGATCCACTTGTTTCTCCAACAAATCAATATCATCAAACGGTTTTTCGATATAATCACTTGCACCAAGCTTTATGGCATCAACTGCTGTTTGAATGGTACTGTAGCCAGTCATGATAATGACCTTGCACCGCGGCTGATATTTCTTTAGCTGTTGCAATAAGGACAGTCCATCTGCATCAGGCAGTTTTAAATCGATCATCGCAGCATGGAAAATTTGCTTGGTAAAATCAATGGAAGTAAATTCTTTGCCGCTGTTCGCCACTTGTACATGATACCCTTTTGCCTGAAAAAGATGGGACAAAAAATTGCCGATTTCTTTTTCGTCGTCTATGATCAATAAATTTGTCATGTGGTCGCCTCCATTGCTTTTGATTGTTGAATAGGCAATTTTAAAATGAATGTACTACCCCTATAGAGCTTACTTTTCACTTCAATGGTTCCCTCATGTGTTCTGGCAATCCCTATACTTACGGATAAGCCTAATCCAGTTCCCTTTTCTGATTCTTTTGTAGAGTGAAAGGGGTGAAAGATTTCAGATAATCTATTTTCCTCAATTCCTATCCCGTTATCAATCACGGATAAGTGGACCTCTGTTGATTGACACTCCGTTTTAATGATGATTTCCTTATTTTTTTCAGATGTAAGCTCCATGGCATCTTTAGCATTCAGGAGTAGGTTAATAATGATTTGTTCAATCTGTGGCTGGCTTCCTTCAATTAAGGGCAAATCTTTTTGAAGAAGGAGTGTTATCTTGATCTTGTTATTTTCTAATTGGTATTTTAAAAGATTGAGCACTTGTTCTACCGCTTCATTGACCGAAAAAGAATCGAAAAAATATTCATCCTGCCGGGAAAAAGTTAAGAGGCTTTTAATAATTCGTTTACAGCGGTCTCCGCAATTTTTTATATCGTTCAGAAGAGAAAACGAAGAATCCTCCTTTGATGTCGTACGTAATAACAATTGAGAATTTCCCAGAATTGCCGTTAAAGGACTGTTTAATTCATGAGCAATACCGGCTGCCATTTCCCCAATAGCAGCTAATTTTCCTGAATGGAGGAGTTGTACTTCCATCTTCCGCTTTTCTGTAACATCCTTTATATAGGCGATCACACCATAAACCTGTTGTTCATTATTGCAGACTGGATATGTATACAATTCACAGGTAGACTGATTCGACAGATGTATTTCATTGTAGCTAGCCTTTTTTGATTGAAATGTTTCTCTCACCAGTGTTTTACATCCTTCTTCCAATAAGGCAAAATTTGCTTTTTCGGATATTTTGAAAAAGGTCTTCACAGAATCATTAAACTGAATCACGTTTAAATCTTTATCAAAAACAATAATCATATCATCAACAGCTTTAAATGTATCTTCCCATTCTTGTTTTGCCCGCAGTACTTCGTTATATAATTGAGCATTTTCAATACTGACTGCCAGATGATCTGTAAGTTGCTCCAAAAACGCAAGATCGTCAATGCCCCAATCAGATTCATCGTGGCGCCCTATGCTTAAAATACCTATCCTTTTGTTTTTACTATATATAGGCAATACCAATACGGTTTTTAACTGTAGAATGGTTAGGAATTTCTTTTCGTAAAAATTCACCTCAGTGTCATGCAATCGCTGAAAAATGATTTTCCTGTTATTTAAGGCAGACCAATAAAGGGAATGTTCATTGTGAATTGCTGTTCCCATTTCCAAACTATGACTTTCCGCTGGATAAACATTGGTTAGCGTTAGGTCATTGTTCCGCAGCAATAATATACCTAGACGATCAAAGTGGATAAGGACTCTTAATTTTTCGATCATATTTTTCAATATTTCCTGCAGCGGCATATCCACTTTAATATTTTTCATCACTTCATTCATGATTTCCAGTTGCATATTTTTCTTTTTTAATTGATCGACCGTTTTTTTTAGTTCGGTATAGTAACTTTTCTTGGAAGATTTAACGCCAGTCAATTGGGCAATCATTTCATGTTTGTCCTCGAGCAAGATGATTCACCGCCTTACAATACTTTTTTCAGTAAATTTTTAACCTGTTCGAGATCCATATCACGGGG
This sequence comes from Bacillota bacterium, assembly GCA_030705665.1. Next base: position 7,164 of record JAUZQA010000105.1, on the reverse strand, counting down.
ATTGGTAATCATACACGCATCTTCAAGCGCTGTTTGACTTAAACTATCAATTATCTCTTCTGTCATTCCAACTTCTCTTAATTGTTTCGGTATCCCGATATCAATCGATAACTCTTTTACAAATTTAATAGCTGCATTTCCGGCTTCCCTCTGTGTCATTCCTCTTGTGTCTACTCCCATTAATTCAGCTATTTCGGTAAACCTTTTAGGAGCAGAAATAAAGTTAAAATCCATTACATATGGGAGCAGTATGGCATTAATTTCTCCATGAGGAAGAGGAAACCTTCCGCCAACCGCATGGGAAATCGCATGTGCAGCACCTAATATTGCATTCGAAAACGCAAGTCCAGCTTGCAAACTGGCCATTGCCATTGCCTCTTTTGCTTCCTCATTTGTTTTCGAAGCTACCGAAGGACGCAAGTAAGTGGAGACAAGCGAAAGTGCATTTTTAGCCTGAACGTCAGTAAGCGGTGTTGCTGCGATGCTCACGTAAGATTCAATTGCATGTGTAAGAACATCCATACCGGTTGCTGCTGTTAGAGCACTACTTTTTGTAACAAGTGTGTATGGATCAACGATCGCAATATCCGGCACTAATGTCTTAGAAATAATCGTCATTTTCTTTTTTCTATTAGAGTCAACGATAATGGAAAATTGAGAAACCTCCGAACCTGAACCAGCAGTCGTCATAATCATGATCATTGGCGGGAGGGGTTTTTCGATTCTATCTACACCTTCATAATCAGTGATTTTTCCACCGTTCGTAACAAGAATCGCAATGGCTTTAGCCGTATCTAATGCACTTCCGCCGCCAATCCCGATAATAGCATCACATTCATTGTCAATAAATACCCGGCAGCCGTTAACCACTTCCGTATCTTTTGGGTTGGCAGAAACATCAATGAATGTGGCAAATTTCAGGCAGGAGTCTTGGCATATCTCTATAATTCTTTCCAGCCAGCCGGCGTTTGCAACGCCTCTATCACTTACTATCAAAACATTCCTGGCGCCCAGACGCAGACAAGCATCCCCAGCCTGTTTAATTGCGTTTTTTCCAAAAATAATTTCAGGTGTAACAAATTTATTGATGTGCATAATGATCACCTATCGTTTTTATCGTTAAATCATTAATTGCTTAATTCGCTAAATGTCAGATTATTTCTAATTATAATACAATTTGTTAATTTCCCCAAATTTATTTGATATCATTTACTTTTTATGAACAGTTAAATTCTTCCTTTAATGCCTAAAAAATTTAAAGTATCAGCAGCAAATTTTATTAGAAATATAGATTGAAAAACTGAATAAAAACGAATATTATTATTAGGTGTTTTTATAATGTTCGTTTTTTGGAGGTCATCATTTGTTTAAGCTTAAAGAAAACCAAACTAATGTCAAAACAGAGGTCATTGCGGGAATTACTACCTTCTTAACAATGGTTTATATTGTTGTTGTAAACCCTGTTGTTTTATCCAGTGCGGGTGTGCCGTTCCCACAGGTGTTTTCAGCTACAATTATTGCCGCTGCCATTGGTACTTTATGGATGGCACTGTTTGCCAATTATCCGATTGCCATTGCACCCGGAATGGGGTTGAATGCTTATTTTGCATACTCCGTAGTGGGTCATCATGGAAATATAAACTATGAAACTGCTTTTGCTGCAGTTTTTGTCGCTGGTATTATCTTTCTGATTCTTTCTTTAACACCTTTTCGAGAAAAACTAATTCTAGCCATCCCTGAAAATTTAAAGCATGGAATCTCAGCAGGAATCGGTTTGTTTATTGCTTTTATCGGTCTTAAAATGTCTGGAATTATTGTAAAAAACCCAGAAAATCTTGTTGGACTTGGAAACCTGCATAGTCCTTCGGTCCTTCTGTCACTAGCTGGGCTTTTTATAACTTTAATTCTCATGAGCTTCAGAGTTAGTGGTGCGATGTTTTTCGGAATGATTTTTACTGGGATTATCGCCGCTTTATCTGGCCAGCTTTCCTTCCACAAAGGGGTTATTTCGCTGCCTTCACTACCTGAGGGGCTTATTATCACAAATCCGTTTCATGCATTTGGTCTCGTCATTGCCCATAGTCTTTATTCTGTTGTGTTTTCCTTTTTATTAGTAACCATTTTTGATACAACAGGAACTATGATTGGTGTTGCAGAACAGGCCGGGCTGATGAAAGGAAATACTCTGCCAAGAGCAAACAGGGCACTTCTTTCCGATTCATTTGCGACCACCATTGGTGCTATTTTTGGGACAAGTCCAACTACTGCTTTTATTGAATCAACTAGTGGGGTTGCTGCAGGAGGAAGAACAGGATTGACATCGCTCGTAGTCGCAATTCTTTTTTTGGCTTCGGCATTTTTCAGTCCTTTGGTTGGTGCTATTTCAGGGGTTTCGGCGATTACTGCTCCTTCATTAATCATTGTCGGAAGTCTTATGATGGGGACAATTGCGCGTGTCCAATGGGACCAGCTAGATGAAGCTTTCCCGGCATTTTTAGTAATCTTGAGTATGCCATTGACCTCCAGTATCTCAACTGGAATTGCTCTAGGGTTTATTTCCTGGCCTATTTTAAAAATCGTAAAAGGAAAGTGGCGCGAAGTTCACCCTCTTGTATATGTATTTGCCATATTATTTTTCTGTCAGTTGGCCTTTTTACAAGGTTAAGGCTGCTGCTTGTCTCATGTACACTTCATATCAAAGATAGCAACAGAACAAGCGAGGGAAAACCCCCGCTTGTTTTCATTTATAGATATTGATAATTCTTTAAATACGAAATAGAATCATTAAAAGTGCAGCGATAATGGCAATAATACTGCTTGTGCTAAACGCAACAAATGGTCCAAAATGCTGCCATAATAATCCCGCCATAATACTGGCCGGTAATGCAGCGATTCCTGTCAACGCGTTATATGTCCCCATCGCAGTTCCTCTTTGACCCTCTGGTACAATATCAGCGATATATGCTTTTTGGATCCCTTCGGTAAACGCATAGTAGAGTCCATAAAAGATAAATAACACCCAAATCCAAACAACGCTTTTTGCCATTCCAAAGCCAAAATAAATCAATGCAAAAATAATAAATCCAGAAATTAAGACTGGCCGCCGGCCAAGCCGATCAGATAACATACCTACTGGAATGGAAAAAATACTGCTGACTATATTTAAAGTAAAAAAAGCAAGCGGGATTAATGCCGGGCGCATCCCAGTGTCTAGTGCACGAAGAGAAAGAAACGCATCAGAAAAATTCCCGACAGTAAACAGGGTTGCAACTAAAGAAAACCAGATAAAACGTTTATTTACATTTTCAAAACCAATCTTGAGAGGTTTTGCTTGGTTTCCCGTTCCAGTTGTCTCCTTAAAATTCAAGAAAAAAATTATAAGTATAATGGCCAAAATCCCTGGAATAACCGATAACCAGAACACAAGGCGATAATTATTCATGGACAAAGCAAGTATACCAAAAGCAACCAGAGGGCCCAGTGCCGCCCCTAAAGCATCCATCGCCCGACGAAACCCAAAGGCCTTGCCCCGATCTTCTTTTGTAGTGGAATTAGCAACCAATACATCTCGCGGGGATGTACGAATACCTTTACCAATACGATCAGAAAATCGAACAAGAAGCACCTGTCCCCATGATCCACTTAAGGCAAATAGTGGTTTAGTTAAATTTGATAACCCGTACCCAGCCAGCATCAACAGCTTATATTTACCTACCCGATCAGTAATCCAACCCGAAAATAATTTTAAAACACTGGCTGTACTTTCGGCGATCCCCTCGATAATTCCGATGGAAGTTGTCTGAACATGTAGTACACTCGTAAGATACAACGGCAAAATCGGAACAATCATATTACTGGAGAGATCGGTAAATAAACTAATAAAACCGAGTGCAACAATAATCGGATTCATTGTAAAAATCCTTTTCATTTTGGTTCTAGAATTGGGATCCATTTCCTCACCTCATATTAGAATTTACTCCAAATATGCCCTTCTAAGAATATCCTATCGTTGTTACATCATTATTTTTTCAGGAGGCCTTGCTTTGTTAAGAAATCTTTAGCAACGGCTTCAGCACTCATGCCTTTAACACCGACCTCATAATTCATTCTTTGCATTTGGCTGTCTGTAATCTTTCCAGCCAGCTTGTTCAATGCTGCTTCAATCTCCGGATATTTTTGAATGGTTTCGTTTCGCAATAAAGGAGCCCCTTGATATGGCGGGAAGAAATGCTGGTCATCTTCAAGTGCAATTAAATGGTACTTTTGCAGTTCACCATCCGTTGAATAAGCATCCATAAGATTTACTTTGCCTGTTTGAATGGCATGATACCGAACGGACGGGTCCATGGTCACAATGTTGAAATGTAATCCATATTTTTGTGTCAATCCAGGATATCCATCTTTTCGATCTGCAAATTCAGGATCGAATCCTGCTGTTATATATTGCTCGACTTTAACGAGATCCGATATTTTTTTCAGATGATATTGTTTGGCAAAACTTTCTGGAACTGCTAATGCGTATGTATCATTAAATTGCATAGGGTTTAATAGAGTCATATTCAATTTTTTTGCCGCGCCTGCTTTCGCCTGTGAAAATACATCCTTGCTATTTGTATTTATCGGGTTTTCTTTGAGTAAATCGGTAATGACGGTTCCCGAAAATTCCGGATACATATCAATATCCTTCGATTTTAGTGCATTAAAAACAAAGGTTGTATCGCCTAATCCTGTCCTCAATTTCACCTTCAAGTCTGTGTTTTCTTCTATAAGCAATTTATACATATTGTCGAGAATTTCTGGTTCTGGCCCCAACTTGCCAGCTATCACTATCGTCTTTTGTCCGCCTTTATGAAGAAAGGTGGGAGCAATCATCGAACCAATGATTAGAATGATAACCAGAGCAAAAGCGCCAGATGATACTATTATTTTTTTAAAAGAAATGCTTTCAAGTCTTCGGAGCAAAAGGTCAAAAATAATCGCTAAAAGTGCGGATGGTACAGCTCCCAGTACCACGAGAGAATAATCATTTCTGTCTATTCCCAATAAGATAATATCTCCTAAGCCGCCAGCACCGATCAATGCTGCAATGGTTGCTGTGCCGATAATGAAAATAGTCGCTGTTCGGATACCTGCCATGATGACAGGCATCGCTAAAGGAAGCTCGATTTTTATTAGCCTTTTTCTTCTGTTCATTCCCATCGCGCTTGCAGCTTCTAAAAGGGAGGGATCGATCTCTTTAATTCCTGTATAGGTATTACGCAAAAGGGGAAGCAGCGCATATGCGACCAACGCAATAACAGCAGGAACCGTTCCTATTCCAAAAAGCGGAATCAACAGACCCAACAGGGCTAAAGAAGGAATGGTTTGCAATACTCCAGTAATACCAATGATATATTCCGCCATTCTTTGTTTACGGGTTAAATAAATCCCTAATGGTATCGCAATGATTAATGAGAAAAAGAGAGCGATTAGTGATATTTCAACATGTTGAATGAGGGCGGTGAAAAGCTGACCCTTCCTGGCTGAAAATACACTTAACATATTATTCATGAATTTGCTCTCCTTCCCTCATATATTGAGATATAACTTTAAGAGCATTTTGCTGACTAATGAATCCTAGTAGTTTTCCATTGTCCTCGACCGCAATTTGTTCCAGCGATGCTAATTGCTCTAATGCCTCAGCGACTGGGGTTGATAAAGAAATACTTTTCATTTCGGACAATGAGTGTCCTTCGGGAACCAGTGTGATCAGTTCATTCAAATGAATCGATAATTTCCGCCCTCCAACAAATTCACGAACAAAATCATTAGCAGGATTGGTTATGAATTCGTGTGGAGTTCCTGCCTGAACGATTTCCCCATCATTCATCAAACAAATACGATCTCCCAGCTTCAAGGCTTCCTGCATATCATGTGTGACAAAAACAATCGTTTTTTTCAATTTTTGTTGAATTTCAAGCATATCATCCTGCAGTTTTTCCCGGCTAAATGGATCAAGAGCACTAAACGGTTCGTCCATCAATAGGATTTCAGGGTCTGCGGCTAAGGCTCTTATGACACCTACTCGTTGCTGTTGTCCACCTGAAAGTTCGCTTGGTTTACGATTTCGATATTCTTTGGGGTCAAGTCCAACCATATTTAGTAAATCGTCAACACGCGCAGTTATCTTTTCTTTGTCCCAATTTTTCAATTCCGGTACAATAGCAATATTTTCAGCGATTGTCATATGCGGAAAAAGGGCAATTTGCTGCAGGACATAGCCTATATTCCAACGAAGTTCATTGATATCATAGTCGCTTATTTTCCTTTCATTTATCCAAACCCAGCCTTTTGACAATTCAATGAGGCGATTAATCATTTTTAACGTGGTTGTCTTTCCGGATCCACTTGGACCGATTAAAACGAAAAATTCACCCTTCCTTATCTCTAAATCTAATGACTTTACGGCAAAGGTCCCATTAGGAAACTGTTTCGATACTTGTTCAAATCGAATCATTTTACCTCTCCATTTCATTCTTGTTTACAATATTTTTATAGTGAAATTCACGCTAGTTTTCCCACCATAAAAGCTTCTTAAATATTTGTATATTGAAGGCAGCTAGATACTAATTTTCTAGGGATACAGCAAAAAGTGGACTCATTTTAAATATAGTTTAACCGATATGTAATTACAAAAAAGAAAAACCCCAACGAATATCATTGGGGCTCCGTGTCCTAGTTCTACGTGTCACTAAAATTCACGCAAAGATAGTTTTCCCATTGGAAATAAAATTATAAACACTGATTATTATTTATTTCTTCTGCTTTGTTTTAAAAAATGGCTTAAACTTTTACTTTTTTTAATCTTAACGAGTTTAAGATAACAGACACAGAGCTGAAAGCCATGGCTGCTCCTGCCACCCAAGGAGCCAATAAACCAAACATGGCAAACGGGATCATAAAAATATTATATAAAAATGCCCAAAGGAAATTTTGCTTTATATTGATGATGGTTTTTTTACTAATTTTGATCGCATCAACAACTCGATGTAAATCACCGGTAATAACCGTGATATCTGCTGATTCAATGGCAATATCAGAACCCGTCCCGATCGCGATTCCCACATCCGCAACTGTTAATGCAGGAGCATCATTAATACCATCTCCTACCATCACCACTCTATT
>JAUZQA010000104.1 GCA_030705665.1 Bacillota bacterium | reverse complement strand
TTGTGAAATAAATCACAGATAAAATTATGATACAGAATATAATTGATGAATGCAGAAACATCATAGGAGGACTAACCATGTCGAGATACGTTCAGCAGAGAAATTTTTTAAAGTCCAATTTTCTTGAATTTAAAAATATTAAAACAGATAAAATCAAGGGGCTTCCAAAGCCTCCAATTGTTAAACCATATACCTCTATATCGCCAATTATTAACCTTCCAAAAGTTAGTGAGGACGTTGTAAAAAGACAAAACATTTATGAATGCATTAAGGATAGGAGAAGCACAAGGTTCTACTCCGAAGAAAGTTTAAGTCTTACGGAGTTATCCTATCTTTTATGGGCTACTCAAGGGATTACTGGTACTAATAAGGCTGGACTTACATTAAGAACTGTACCTTGCAGTGGTGCAACACATACGTTTGAAACATATTTATTTATTACGCGAGTGGATGGCATACAAAAAGGAGTATACAGATATCTGCCAGTAGATCACCAGCTTTTGTTTATGTTTGATTTGGATGACATTGATCAACACATAGATGCCATTACGTTAGACCAGCCTTTTGTTCCTAATTTTGCGAAAAAGGCAGCTGTGGTTTTTGCATGGAGTACCACTCCATACCGCTCCGAATGGAAGTATGATATTTCAGCTCATAAAAAAATCCTCATCGATGTTGGCCATGTATGCCAAAATCTTTATTTAGCAAGTGAATCTATCGGTGCAGGAGCTTGTGCTATTGGTATTTATGATCAAAAGTTAATCGATGAGGTATTAGATTTAGACGGAGAGGAAGAGTTTGTGCTCTACCTTGGCGCCGTTGGAAAAAAACGAAAATGAAGAAAACGAAAAAAAATACAAAGCAGACCTCAGTATAATTTATAATCCTAAATTATTTAGGCTAATTACTATCATTCTACAAACTGCAATAAAAAAGCTACCGAAGTAGCTTTTTTTACATTGGAAATAAATCAGATGATAAATATCGTTCACCGGTGTCTGGTGCCAATCCTAAGACCTTTGCATGCGAAGGAAGTTTCTTGGCAATTTCTAACGCATAATAGATGGATGCTGCACCAGAAGCACCAACTAAAATCCCTTCTTCTGCTGCAAGGCGGCGAGCTATATTCTGCGCATCTTGATCTTGAATCAATAAAATCTCATCATAAATAGATTGATTTAATAATTTAGGAATAAATCCAGGACCCGTACCTGGAATTTTATGAGGACCAGGACGACCTCCGGATAAAACAGGCGAGCCCGCCGGCTCAACAACATAAATCTTTAGGTCTGGAATTTTTTCTTTTAACACTTCTCCAGTACCAGTTACAGTACCGCCTGTACCTGCCGTACAAATAAAAGCAGCTAAATCCCCTTGAAATGATTCATAAATTTCGATTGCGGTAGTATCACGATGCGCATCTGCATTAGCTGGATTTTCAAATTGCATTGGAATAAAGTTATCAGGAATCTTTTCTGCAATTTGATAGGCTTTTTCAATCGCTCCAGACATGCCATCCTTCGCTGGAGTTAAATAAACTTCTGCACCATATGCTTTTAATATTTTCACTCTTTCTTCTGTTGCATTATTAGGCATTGTAATAATACAACGATAGTTCTTGCCAGCACAAACCATGGCTAAACCAATTCCCGTGTTGCCCGAAGTTGGTTCAATAATAACGGTTTTACCCGGAGTAATTTTCCCAGTTTCTTCTGCTTGCTTAATCATGTTAAAAGCAGCACGATCTTTAACACTTCCTCCAGGATTAAAGGATTCCAATTTAATATAAACAGAAGCACCATTCGGGTCTGGCAAATGATTTAACTTTACTATAGGAGTATGACCAATAAGGTCCAAAATTGAATCGTATAATTTCATATTAATTCTCCATTCCAACTTGTTTATTACAATTGAATTATAAATTATGGTTCCTGTGGTTTCAAATTCTCGGTCCCATGGAACCATTAAAGTAAATCAACATATTTAAAATTGAACAAGAAAAAATGCCTATTCCTGAAGAATAGACACTTTTTTAACTTCTTATTTTTTATCTATTCAATCCCACTTCATTAGACGAATAGCCATCCATATTTTTAAGTTCATTTTTATAATTTCTCGAAGTAATGATGAGCGTGACAAATGAAAATACAGCAACTAAAAAATAGGCCGATCTAAACGTATACACTAAATTATTAAAATGAATATTTCCATAAAGCCTTAAAAAGAATTGGTAAGTTAATCCGCCAAGTGTTATCCCTAAACTCATGCCTAACGTCCTTGACATATTAAGTATCCCTCCAGCAACTCCCAATGCACTTTTTGGAACATTCCCCATCACATGGCTATTATTGGGCGGAGTAAACATGCCGATCCCTGCCCCAATAAGCAAAAGTCCCACACAAGTCAGAATGTAAGTTCCTGTAATATCAATAAATGACAAAATTAGAGCTCCAGCAGTTGCCATGGAAAGACCTATAATGGATGGAATGGCGGGTCCGCGGTGGTCTGACATTATTCCGGAAATAGGTGTTGATATCGTCATTCCTATAGGTACTGCAGTAATAACGATACCTGCTTGTAAAACTTGAAGATGCTTTACTTGATCTAAATAATACGGTGTAAGCAGAAGTACAGCATACATAACAATGAAAGACATAATACCGGTAATATTCCCCATGGTAAAGGGCAGATGTTTAAATAGTGATAAATCCACCAGTGGCTCAGTTTTCTTGCTTTCATATTTTATAAATAAATAGGAAGCTGTTATCGCGATAACATAACATATGATCATTAAGCTAGATCCCCAGCCTAATTTCAAACCCATATTTAAGATATAAATAATTGTAATAATGGAAGGTATAAGCAGAAGAACACCAACATAATCAAATTTCTTCCGCTTGTCTACAACAGGGTCCTTTGGTAAGAATATGATTCCTAAAACAGTTCCGATGATCCCCACCGGCAAATTAATAAAAAACAGCCACTTCCAGCCTACAAAGGATAGCAATATTCCACCTGCTACCGGCCCCAAACTTAAACCAATTCCTTGTGCACTCGCTTGAAATCCAATTGCTTTCCCAAGATCGTCTTTTGGAGCAGCAAAAGTGATAATCGAAACACTGTTTGCCTGCAGCATGGCTGCCCCAATACCTTGAAAGACTCGGCATACAATTAAAATGGTAAGTGTTGGAGCAAGTCCGCAGAATAATGAACTAAAGGAAAATATAATGAAGCCAATTGTGTAAAGCCAGCGGCGGCCAAACATATCGGCAAGTCTTCCAAAGATTAAAATAGTTGCAGCTAATGATAACAAATAAGATAAGCTCACCCATTCAATTTCATTCATTCCAGTATGAAATTGCTGTTCCAAATTTGGAAGGGCAACATTGATAATACTTGCATCGAGCGCTGCCATAAAAGCACCAATACATACAGTAGCTACTGCATACCAATGGGAATAGTGCTTTTCTTTTTGATTAATTGGAGATGAAGAGATCAAATTACTCCCTCCTCAAATTATTACCTACTAGGTTTTTTATCAACAAATATAATTTTACCACATCAATGTTAAGTTTCTATTAAGATATTAAAAAACCCGAGCTAGTAATAGCCCGGTTGTGGAATCTATTTATCCTGCTTTGATACCATCAATTATTATAAAAACAAAACGTCACCAGCATTCAGCATGCATTGGCAAAAAGTTATAAAATGGTCATCCAAGTCTTCACTGCTGTAGCCAAAATTAACATTCCCATAATAACTTGTAACACTTTAGTATTCACTCTTTTCCCGGCATTTGCACCTATAGGTGAAGCAATTAAACTTGCTACCACCATAATGAGAGAAGGCAAAATTGGCACTTGCCCTGTGGCTATTTTGCCGGAAACAGCTCCAATTGATGAAATAAGTGTAATCGCTAAAGATGAGGCAATCGTCATCCTTGTTGGAATCTTTAAGACAACCAGCATGATCGGCACTAATAAAAATGCCCCTCCCGCTCCGACAATACCAGCTCCAATTCCTACAATGAATGCGAATAACGCTGCAAGCCATTTATTAAACTTCACCTGATCTAAAGGAATATTATCAATTCCTTTTTTTGGAACAAACATCATAATAACAGCAATCAGTGCAAGAATTCCATAAACGATATTAATACCGCTTTCTGGCATATGAGTGGAACCGAATCCCCCTATAAAACTCCCTATTAAAATACTAATTCCCATATAGGCAATAAGGGCTTTGTTTAAAAATCCGCCCTTACGGTAAGCCAGAACACCACCAACGGTAGCAAAGAAAACCTGAATGGCTGTAATGCCCGATACTTGATGTGCCGTATAATGCCCTACCCCCAGCATCACTGGAATGTACAACAACATCGGGAAGTTTATGATTGCCCCCCCAATGCCCAGCATTCCTGAAATAAACGAGCCTACAAAACCAATCAGCAAGAGCGTCATGATAAGACCAATATCCATATTGCCCTCCTTTTCAAAAGAGGAACCTATATTGGTTCCCCTATATTAAACGCCTTTTTCACTTTCATATTTCTCCATTAATCAGCATGATGAACTGCACAGCGGTTTGGTCCGATTTCCAATTCTTGCATTTGATCCACGTCCGCTTTTTCTAATCCGCGGTTAATGCCAACGATTTCTTCAAAATTTGGCGGTTTAATGGAACTTGCCGATTTTTCAACCTGATTTAAAAATTCATCTTTTGGAGTGGTAAACATTTTTTCATTGCGTTTTCTGATATTTCCAAGTGTATCGCCAATATAACGATCAGAATTGATTTCAGAATCCAAATCAGCGTAATGTCCCGGAAGGACAATCACTTCATCCGCGATATCGGAAATTTTGTTATGAACAGTATGATATAAATCATTGGCCCATTCACTTACCTTATTTCCAAGGTCAGGCCGTCCTAAGCCACTAATAAAAATGGTATCCCCTGAAAACAAGAGCTTATCATTTACAAGGAATGACACGCTGCCCGGTGTATGTCCGGGTGTTTTTACTGCTAATACTTCCAGTTTCGCTTGATTGAACTCAATTTTTTTGAAGTTTTCTAAAGGTTCAAAGTCGAATACAGCACCTTCACTCTTCATTAAATAGTATTTAGCACCTGTTTTTTCTGCAAGCATTTTACCGCCCGAGATATGGTCTGCATGCAAGTGAGAATCTACAATGTGAGTGATTTTTGCGCCTTCTTGTTTAGCTGCTTCAATGTAACCATCAACAAAACGAGCCGCATCCACAATCAAAGCCTTATCTTTTGATACAACCATATAGGACAGGCAACCTTTTCCTACACGAATAAATTGGAATACTTTTATCTTTTCATCTTCATATATTTTTACTTTTTCTAGGTGCTCACTCCATGCTTTCATTCCGTCTTCTAACGTGTAAATATGATCAAATCCAGCTTCAATGAGCAGATCTCCAACAAACACGGAGGAGCCGCCTTTTGCACAAATGATCACGACATCTTGATCTTGTGGAATTTTATTAGCAATCGGTTCAATGCCATCTATTAGTTCAAAATAGGGAACATTTAAATAAGTAAAGTTTTCCCCGTCCACTTTCCAATCCTTAAAGTCACTTTCATTCCGAACATCCAAAATAAACAATTTTTCCTTATTTAAGACCTTTTCGGCTAATTGCTCTGCAGTTATTACTTTTAAAGTCATTCCTTCAATTTACCCCCTATCGTATTATTTTACTTAAAAAAATATGACACATTAAAATGCTAAAGTGACATCTGCATCTTTTGCAAAGTCCAAAAAGGTAACAGCTCCGCCTACTTCAATTCCATCAACAAAGTCTTCTATTTCTATGCCCATGACATCCATTGTCATTTGGCATCCGATAAATTTAACGCCCAATTCTTGGGCCATTGCAGCTAATTCTGGAATTGAAGGCACATTTGCTTTTGCAAAACCTTCTGCAAAGTGCTCTTTTCCTTCTGGCATTGGAAGTTGTTTGTTAGCTTCTTTATGAATTAAATTTAACCCTTCGAAAGTAAAGAAGATAGCTACTTCTTGATCCGTTGCCGCAGCGGCCGTTGCGATATTAAACACCTTATATGCATCAAATAATCCACCATTACTTGCAATAATTGCTACTTTTTTATTCATTGTTCATTCCCCCTGTTTTTTAGTTATTAATTCCAATTGTTTTACCTGTCCATTGACTCATTCCCGGGACAACGTTTATGACGCTTGTAAACCCTTCTTCAGATAATTTTTGGGCAGCCAGGTCACTTCGGTTGCCAGTCCTGCACACGAGATAAATTTCACTATCTTTGTTTAATTCGCCTATTCGCTCCTCCAATTCACCCAAAGGAACTGAGGTCGCATTTGGAATATGGTTAAAAGCATATTCTGCAGCTTCTCTTACATCAAGTAAAACGATGTTATCATTAGCTTCAAGCTTTCTTTCCAGTTCTTCATTACTAACGATGTTCGGATGCTTTTTCTCATTTGTTTCCTCATTTGAAGATTTACGAAGATAATGCTTCAGCACTCCGTCTTGTTCAATCGTTCCAATATATTGATGGCCTGTGCTCTCAGCCCATGCTTTTATATCTGCTTTTGAACCTTTATCTGTTGCTTGAACTTCTAATACTTGCCCGGTTTCTAAAGTATTCATAGCCTTTTTTGTTTTCACAATCGGCATCGGGCATGCTAAACCTTTTGCATTTAATATTACATTTGCCTCCATGGTGTTTGAAAAAACCCCCTATTTTATACCTGTATAGGTATTTTTAGAATTAAAAAAATTATTCCACTTTACCTTCCCATGCAAGCATTCCGCCGGTCATGTTAATCACGTTAAATCCATAGCTTTCAAGGAATTGAGTTGCACGGCCGCTTCTGCCTCCTGAACGGCAAACCATAACATATTCTTTTGATTTATCTAATTCATTCATACGAAATTCAACTAATCCTAGTGGAATATTAACGGCCCCTTGAATTTTGCCGGCTGCTACCTCAGCCACTTCTCTTACATCAATAATATTTAATTTCTTTCCCTCATTTAATAAGGCTTCTACTTTATTTGCAGTTATTTCTTTCATTTTATTTTCCTCCCTGTAATTTTTATTAAGACCAAGCATTCATGCCACCTTTTACATTTGTTACATTCGTAAATCCTAAATTTTTAAGCATTTTACTGGCATTTTGGCTTCTCATGCCACTTTGACAAATAACAACTACTTCTTTTTCCTTTGAAAGCTCTCTCTCTGCTTTTACAGCAAGCTGTTGGAGAGGAATATTTTTAAACCCTCTGATATGGTTTCCATTAAACTCCCCAGGTGTACGGACATCAACAAATTGCTTGTTTTTGTCATTTAATTGCGTTTTTAATTCAGCAGTTGAAATATTGCTTACACCTTTAATTGGTAAAAACCGCTTAAACATTAAGAATAGAAATAGCGCTATAAGAATATACTCGACATATTGCATTAGTACGCTCTCCTTTTGTTAAAAGAATTGGACGCCCTTTACTTATACACGTATAGGTATTTATATTTTTAAAAAAATTAGCCTTTTTTGAGCCAAAATTTCAAAATACCTTCTTCTTCTTCTTCGTATTTTACTATTTCATGGCCACCTGATTTTGCCCAAGCAGGAAGGTCATTTTTTGCACCTCTATCGGTTGTATGGATTTCCAAAACTTGACCAGATTCAAGTATGTCCATTTCCTTTTTTGTCTTCACAATTGGCATTGGACAAGCTAAACCTTTTACATTTAAAACTTTTGCAACATTCACAGTTGTACCCCTCCTTTTTACCCGTACGGGTATAATGTTAATTGTAATAAAAGTGGGTGTCAATCCTTTTTTATCGACTTTTAACTAACAAATCTACAGCGTCTTTCACTAACTCTTCCATGCTCTTTTCCCCTGGATTATTCGCTTTTTGAACACATTCCACTAAATTGGAACTTACAATTACCCCAATAGTACGATCAATGGCAGTTCTTGCTGCAGACAGTTGTGTGATTACTTCTTTGCAGTCCTTCTGTTCTTCCATCATTCTTAAAATTCCTCTTACCTGCCCTTCAATCCGTTTTACTCTATTTTTAATTTGACCATTATATTCCATGCATGAACCTCCTTCTATTTAAGGAATAGCACTGATTGACCATATAATATACCCATTAGGGTATAATGTCAATCACTTTATTTTTTAAAATGCACGATTCCTATTGTAAATGAATCATAGAAATGTATAATTCATAGTATATGCATAGGATTTAAAGGAATAGGAGGCTGAGTATGAATATTTTTAAAAAGCTTTTTGTAGAACATTGTCCTCTATGCAACAAAGTATTAGAAACACAAGATTCAAATTTTCTAAAAGCAATTGTCATTAAATCATGTCCGGACAATCATTACCGAAAGGAATTTCATCCAGCCATTGAGGCATACATTGAAAGCAATCCTTTATAAAATAAACGACAGCATAATATGCTGCCGTTTATTTTTTATCACTTTAATCAAAACTAACTTTTCTTACTTTTTCTGACTTCTTTTACTACCCATACTAAAATAATGATGCCAACAATCATAATTGAAATAAAAAATGTTTGAAAAAACCAATAGAGCATGTGATTGTACATCATTTGTCTCCCCATCATCATTCCCATCATCGTTGGGGGAAACCACATCATCCTTAACACAAAAATGAGAAATGAAAGACCATAGAAAATTAAAGAGGTAAAAAAGATAATATTCAACAACCGTTTCATTTTCTCACCTTATTCCACTTTATATCCAATTCCCCAGACTGTTTTTATGAATGATTTATCAATACCTGAGGAAAATAGTTTTTCTCTTAAATTTTTAATATGCGAATCGATGGTGCGGTCGTCGCCTGTAAATTCAATTCCCCAAACCAGGTCAACCAACTGTTCTCTCGATAAAACCTTTCCTTTATGATTAATTAATTCCTCCAAAAGATCAAATTCTGTATGGGTTAAATTTATTTTCTGATTCTGATACGAAACTGTACGGGCTGATTGATCAACCATAATTCCTTTATACTTGAGTATTTCATCATTTCCAGTTTCTTTTTGCGTTCTTCTAAGTAATGCTTTCACTCTGACCATTAACTCTTCTTCATCAAAAGGTTTTACTAGATAATCATCCGCCCCAATATTGAAGCCAGTTACTTTATCCTGTACTGTCCCTTTAGCCGTCAATAAAATTATCGGGATATTTGATACTTTTCTTACCAACTCAATCGTTTCCCATCCGTCCATTATCGGCATCATGACATCCAGAATCATTAAATCATAATCATTTTTAATGATTCTATCGTAAGCCTCTTGTCCATTTGATGCTTCTTCTACAAAATAATTTTCCTGCTGAAGGTAAATACGCAGAAGCTGTCTCATCTCTAATTCATCATCCACGACCAAGATTATTGTCATCCTCTCCACTCCTCTCTCGAAAAATACGCTTAGCTACTTGCAGGCAAATATATGGAAAAGGTTGATCCCTCATTTTCTATACTTTTCACTTTTATCTGTCCGCCATGCGAATCAATAATTTGCTTTACAATGTATAAACCCAATCCTGTTCCACCTGTATTTCTTGCTCTTGATTTTTCAATACGGTAAAAACGATCCCATATTTTATCTATCTCTTGTTCTGGTATTCCCATGCCCGTATCCATGATTTCAATTACCACTAGATCATTTTTCAAATAGGCTTGAATATGGATTTCTCCATTTTCCGTATATTTAATCGCATTTTCAATAAGATTGTAAATTACCTGTTCCATTCTTTTCATATCAACCCTCAGAACGGGGATTTGATTTAATAAACTGACCGTGAGAACTAATCCTTTTTTTTCTGCTGCAGGT
>JAUZQA010000103.1 GCA_030705665.1 Bacillota bacterium | reverse complement strand
TGAAGAAGAAGTTAAGCAATATTTAGAGCAAGATACTATCCAAATCTTTGTTGAATTAAATCAAGGTGACGATAGTGCGGCGGCTTGGGGATGCGATTTAACCTATGATTATATTAAAATCAACGCATCATACCATACATGAGGTGAAATCATGAAATATATTGTGATTAAATGGGGCGGCAGCGTCCTTGAAAAATTACCGAAAAGTTTTTATCAAGATGTCGTTTCACTTCACCAATCAGGAGAGTGGACCCCGATTATTGTTCATGGTGGAGGCCCACTTATTACTGAACTATTGCAAAAGTTAAATGTTGAAACCACTTTTATTAATGGGCTTAGAGTTACAAGTCAATCAGTATTAGATATTGTTGAAATGGTCTTGAGCGGAGCGGTAAATAAACAAGTGGTTAGAAAGATCATGGGAGCAGGAGGAAATGCTTTCGGGATCAGCGGCGTAGATGGCGGTTTATTGCAGGCAAAGCCAACGGAGGCATCTGATACATTAGGGTTTGTTGGGGAAGTTGTGAATGTTAACCATAAACTGATTGAGGGAGTCATTAATCAAGGTTACATTCCTGTTATTTCCCCAGTGGGGATTGGTGCGGACGGTCAGCGGTATAACATTAACGGTGATGTCGCTGCATCGGCGATCGCCAAAAGCTTAGAAGCAAATCTTTGCTTTATCAGTGATATACCTGGAATCCTTGTGGAAAAAGATGGACAAAAAATAAAGCTCGCGAAGGCTTCGAAAAAGGAAGTTGAAGGGCTGATTGATAATCAAACCATTTGGGGCGGAATGATCCCAAAAGTAAAAGCTGCAATCGATGGTCTTGTCCATAACATTCCTGAAGTGGGGATCATCAATGGGCTGGAGGAAAATAGTTTAATAGATTACACGAATGGAAAAGAAGTTGGAACTAAAATTGTTCTAGACGAGGTGTTTAGTAATGGCAAATAATCCTGAAGTCACAACGGTTTCACCACTTATGGCAACTTACGCCCGCTTTCCTGTTACGATTGTAAAAGGAAAAGGGAGTTATGTATGGGATGATCAAGGAAAAAAATATTTGGATTTTACATCGGGAATCGCTACTTGTAACTTAGGTCATGTTCCTGATGTCGTGAAAGAAAAACTGGAAGAGCAATTACAAAATTTATGGCATTGCTCCAATCTTTATCATATACCTAACCAGGAAAAACTTGCTGGATTGCTTGTTGCAAATAGCTGTGGAGATCAAGTGTTTTTTTGCAACAGCGGTGCAGAAGCTAATGAGGCTGCAATTAAAATAGCAAGAAGGTATGCTCAAAAGATAAAAGGCACGGATCAACATTTAGTCATTACCTTTAAACAATCATTTCACGGAAGAACAATGGCGACATTGTCCGCAACAGGCCAGGAAAAAATTCAAAAAGGTTTTTATCCATTAGTATCAGGATTCCAGTACCTTGCTTATAATGATTTTGCTTCCCTGGATCTGCTGGCTGACCTCAAACCTGCAGCGGTACTGCTTGAACTGGTTCAAGGTGAAGGCGGAGTAATTCCGGCTGACCCAAAATGGGTGAAAAAGCTTGAAGCCATATGCAAAGAGAATGATATTCTCTTGATGGTAGATGAAATTCAAACAGGAATGGGAAGAACAGGAAAATTGTTTTCCTATGAGCATTATGACATAGAGCCTGATGTAATCAGTCTTGCAAAAGGTCTTGGCTCAGGATTGCCAATCGGAGCCATTATTGCGAAGGAGAGAGTTGCAAAAGCATTTGATCCGGGTAGCCATGGCAGCACATTTGGCGGGAATCCACTAGTAACGGCTGCAGGCGTTGCGACTGTTCAACATATTGTTACCAGCAATTTATTAACTCATGTTAACGAGATTGCAGAATATTTGGATTCGCAATTAGCTGATTTGAAAACGAAGTATAGCTTTATTAAAGACATTCGCGGAAAAGGCCTCTTAAAAGGAATTGTTGTTGAAGGAAACGCTCCTGTCATTGTTCAAAAGTCGATCGAGCAGCAGCTTCTTATTTTAACAGCAGGTCCGAACGTAGTACGTATTTTGCCGCCGCTAACGGCAACAAAAGAGGAAATATCCCAATTCGTAATTATATTGGAGAAAGTTTTCCAAAGTATATAGAGAAAGGCAGTGAAATTGTGAAACAAGGATATCTTACTTTGGAAACCGGAGAGATATTTGAAGGGGTTCTAATTGGTGCAAGTAAGGATTCTTTCGGAGAAGTTGTTTTTAATACCAGTATGACCGGCTACCAAGAAATAATTACTGATCCTTCATACGCAGGGCAAATTATTACTTTTTGTTATCCGATTATTGGGAATTATGGAGTAAATTCATTGGATGATGAGAGCATTAATCCGGCTTTGTCAGGTGTTATTATTGGGGATTTATGTGAGACCCCGAGCCATTATCAATCAATGCAAAAGTTTTCTGAAAAATTAACTCAGGCTGGAGTAACAGGACTTGCCGGAGTAGATACTAGAATGCTTGTAAAAACGATTCGCTCAAGAGGGACAGTGAAGGGGATTATAAGCGCTGAAACAATCGAGCAAACTGCTTTTGACTCTTTTGAAGAGAGCCCTTTTTGGGTCAGCAAAGTATCAACGAACAAGATTACTTCATTTAAAAATAATGGCCCGCACGTTGTCCTAATGGATTTTGGTTATAAAAAGTCGATTTTAAATGCCCTTTTAGCGGAGAATTGCTCCGTTACGGTTGTTCCATATAATACGCCATTTGAAAAAGTGAAGGCTCTGGCTCCGGATGGAGTCTTGTTATCAAATGGACCCAGCGACCCAATGGAACTGAAACAATGGTTTCCAGAAATTAAAAAGATTACGCAGCATTATCCAACCTTGGGAATTTGCCTCGGACATCAATTGATCGCCCTGGCCTATGGAGCGAGAACAACTAAATTAGCTTATGGACATCGAGGCGGTAATCATCCTGTAAAGGAATTGATGACCGGCAAAGTAAAAATTACTGCGCAGAACCATGGCTATGTTGTCGTCGATGAAAGTATTGATACAAACGTATTTAAGATCACCTACCGTAATGTAAATGATCATTCCATCGAGGGGTTAAAACACGTTAAATATCCAATCCAAACCGTGCAATTTCATCCAGAGGCACATCCGGGTCCAAGCGATACAGCCCATATCTTAACAGAGTTTGTCAGCCAAATTACTTCCATGGGAGAGACACGATATGCCATTACGTAAAAAATTGAAAAAAGTGCTAGTAATCGGGTCAGGTCCCATTGTCATTGGTCAGGCTGCCGAATTTGACTATGCGGGAACACAGGCCTGCATTGCCATAAAGGAAGAGGGCATTGAGGTTGTTCTCATTAATAATAATCCGGCTACGATTATGACAGATGAGACCGTGGCAGACAAAGTATATATTGAGCCGCTAAATATAGCTACAATTGAAAAAATTATTAAAAAAGAAAAACCGGATGGAATTATCGGAACGCTCGGCGGGCAAACGGGGTTAAACTTAGCTGTTGAACTATACGAACAAAAAATCCTGCAAAAGTATAATGTTGAGCTGCTAGGGACCTCTGTTGAATCCATTAAAAATGGTGAGGACCGTGAAAGATTCAGAAACCTGATGATAAAAATTGGCGAGCCAATTCCTGAATCAAGCATCATTACCTCCTATGAAGACGGAGTAAAATTCGTTAAAGAAATTGGCTATCCTGTCATTATTCGCCCTGCCTATACGCTTGGAGGAGAAGGCGGAGGATTTGCCTATAATGATACAGATCTTGAAACCATCCTCAAAAGAGGGTTAACAGCCAGTCCCATTCATCAAGTGTTGGTGGAGAGGAGCATCAAGGGCTGGAAGGAAATTGAGTATGAAGTCATGCGCGATGCAAACGATACGTGCATTATTGTTTGTAACATGGAGAATATGGATCCTGTAGGTGTTCATACCGGAGATTCCATCGTCGTTGCTCCATCGCAAACATTAACAGATGTTCAATACCAAATGCTTCGTGATGCATCAATAAAAGTTATAAGAGAATTAAAGATTATCGGCGGCTGTAACATTCAGTTTGCGCTTAATCCTTATTCAAATGAGTATTGCATTATTGAAGTGAATCCAAGGGTAAGTCGTTCATCTGCATTAGCTTCAAAGGCAACGGGCTATCCAATTGCTCGTATGGCTGCAAAATGTTCTGTTGGCTACCATTTGGATGAAATATTAAATCCAATTACCGGCAATACATTTGCATCGTTTGAACCAGCGATTGATTATATTGTGGTAAAACTGCCGCGTTTTCCATTTGATAAGTTCCCTGAGGCAGATCGTTCACTTGGAACACAAATGAAGGCTACAGGGGAAGTAATGGCGATTGACCGTACATTTGAAGGCGCGTTAAACAAAGCCATACGTTCTCTCGAATTGAATGTTTACAGCTTAACAAATGCTGCTTACCATTCATGGGATACGGATTCCTTGGTTAGAATGCTGGAAAAGGCAAATGATCAACGTTTATTCGTGATCGCAGAAGCAATGAGACGAAATATGCCATTTGAAAAAATCCAGCAGCTTACCCAGATTGATCCGTGGTTTTTACACAAAATTAGTGCAATCGTCGAGTTGGAAAAAGAATTAGCAGCTTTTACGTGGAAAAACGTTCCGACAACGCTGCTTAAAACAGCTAAACGGAACAATATCTCTGATAAACATTTAGCAAAAACCTATTCATTACCTGAAAAAGAAATCAGGGATAAGTGGAAGGCATTAAATTGGAAGCCAGGCTATAAAATGGTTGATACATGTTCAGCTGAATTTGATGCTGTCACCCCGTACTACTATTCTACTTGGCAAGGTTTTGATGAAGTTGAAGAAACAGCTGGAAGAAAAATTTTAGTTATTGGTTCCGGCCCTATTCGTATTGGCCAGGGAATTGAGTTTGATTATTGTTCTGTTCATGCAGCCAAGGCCCTTAAGAAAAAAGGATATGAAGCAGTTGTTATTAACAATAATCCTGAGACAGTCAGCACAGACTACTCTGTTGCAGACCGACTTTATTTTGAACCGTTAGCTGTAGAAGATGTCTTGAGTGTCATTGAAAAAGAAAAGGTAGAAGGAGTCCTTATTCAATTTGGCGGCCAGACTGCCATCAATATTGCACATGCCTTAGAAGAAGAAGGCGTCAAGATTTTAGGGACTACCGTTTCAGATGTGGATAAACTCGAAGATCGCAAAGAGTTTTATCAGCTGCTGGAAGAATTAAAAATACCACATATAAATGGTGAAATAGCATACCATGCAGAAGAACTGCTGGCCGCAGCAGCAAAACTGGGTTATCCGGTTTTAGTTCGTCCATCATATGTAATCGGCGGTCAATCGATGTTTACGATTTATAATGAGGATGAATTAAATCGCTATATCCATCAATTAGCGGAAACTTCACAGGATCAAATGTGGCCTTTGCTTGTTGATCGCTATATGCCTGGACTTGAGTGTGAAATAGATGTAATAAGTGATGGTCAGGATATTGTCGTACCAGGGATATTTGAGCATATTGAAAGAGCAGGCGTTCACTCTGGGGATAGTATTTCTGTGTTTCCACCTGTATCTTTATCCACTGAGATGAAAGAAATATTAATTGAATATGCCGATAGAATTGCTAAATCAATGCCGATTGTCGGCATTATGAATATCCAATTCGTTATCTATGAAAATGTCGTGTATGTATTAGAAGTAAACCCTCGTTCCTCACGAACGGTTCCGATTATCAGTAAAGTGACAGGAGCCCCAATGATTGAATGGGCCATACGTGTTCAACTTGGCGAGTCATTAAAAGATTTAAGTTCAAAGATTGGATTACTTCCTGAACCGCATTATTACGCTGTAAAATCACCTGTATTTTCTTCAGGCAAATTAAAAGGAGTCGATCCTGTACTTGGACCTGAAATGAAGTCAACAGGGGAGATTCTTGGGTTAGGCATTACACTAGATGAAGCATTAAGAAAGGCCCTTCCATTAATGCAAGAGCAAACAAATGATGAAGAATATGTCTTATGCTCCATTTCCGATCGTGCAAAAGAAGAAAGCTTGCCAACGGTCAAAGAATTAGCGAATAATCAATTTAAGTTTGCAGCAACAGAAGGAACGGCAGAGTTTCTTCAAAAAAATGGTATAATTGTTGAAGAGATTATTAAGAATTCGGATCAATTAAATCAACTTTATCGAAATCAAAAAATCAGAGCGGTTATTAACATTCCGAATGAAGGCCGAAACGATAGCAAATTTGGTTTTTATCTGCGAGAACAATCTGTAAAATACAATGTACCGTGTTATACCCATTTTGATACGGTTAAAGCTATAATTGAATTGAGAAAAAATAAGCCTGTAGAAACGAATGTCTATACGGTGGGCGAATATTTTAAAATTGAAGAAAGCACAATAGGAGGGGCGAAATAATGGTTCAGGCAATAAAAACAACCGAAAGCAGTGATGTCATGCAGGAGAAATTAAAGGGAAAAGATTTCTTAAGTATCGGTGATTTTTCAACTGCTGAGATCTTATATTTACTCGAAGAAGCAAAAGAACTAAAAAAACTGCAAAAGTCAGGGACACCACATCCATATCTTGCCGGGAAAGTATTAGGGATGCTTTTTGAAAAATCATCTACCCGTACCCGCGTTTCTTTTGAAGTTGGAATGCTACAGCTTGGCGGGCATGCTATTTTCCTAAGCCCTAGGGATATTCAATTAGGAAGAGGCGAAAGCATTCATGATACCGCAAAGGCTTTATCAAGATATCTTGATGCGCTAATGATCCGTACTTTTTCACATGAGTCTATCCAGGAATTTGCTCACTACGCTGATGTGCCAATTATCAATGGATTAACGGACCCGCACCACCCTGTACAGGTAATGGCTGATTTGCAAACAATTATCGAGTATAAAGGAAAATTAGACGGACTAAAACTGTGCTATGTTGGCGATGGAAATAATAACGTAACGCATTCTTTAATTGAAGCGGCTGCGAAGGTTGGCATGCATATTAGTGTTGCCAGTCCTGAAAAATACAGACCAAATCAGGAAATCGTTGTAAAGGCTTTGGAAGACGCGAAATTAACGGGAAGTACGATTTCGATTATAACGGATCCGATTGAAGCAATGAAAGATGCTGATGTTGTTGTAACAGATGTCTGGACCAGCATGGGTATGGAAGCAGAGGCACAAGAGAGGATTCAGGCATTTCAAGCCTACCAAGTAAATGAGGAACTTTGCAGTCATGCAAAAAGTGATTACATTTTTATGCATTGTTTACCAGCACATCGCGGTGAAGAAGTGACAGCAGACATTATTGATGGTCCACATTCAGTCGTTTTTGATGAAGCAGAGAACCGTTTGCATGCACAAAAAGCCATTTTAAAAGCAGCGCTCTCATAAAAAACCAATAAATTGTATATTTTTTTAAAAAAACAGTGGCAATTTTTTCGTTGTTTATTGTATAATAATTCTATCGATTGAATTTTAATGCAATGGAATGTGAGGAGAATATAAAGTGGCGAAAGAAAAAATTGTCTTAGCATATTCAGGTGGTTTAGATACATCCGTTTCGGTTAAATGGATTCAAGAAAAATATGGTTATGATGTCATTGCTTTAGGGTTGGATGTTGGAGAAGGAAAAGATCTTGAAGCGATCAAAAATAAAGCTTTAAATGTTGGTGCGATTAAAGCCTATATGATAGATGCAAAGGAATTGCTAGCTAAAGAGTATATTTTACCGGCGTTGAAAGCAAATTGCTTGTATGAAGGTAAATATCCATTATCATCGGCACTTTCTCGTCCGTTAATTTCGAAACTATTAGTCGAAGTTGCGGAAAAAGAAGGTGCAACAGCTGTAGCGCATGGCTGTACAGGTAAGGGTAATGACCAAGTTCGTTTTGAAGTTTCGATTCAAGCATTAAACCCAAGCTTAAAGGTGGTTGCACCTGTTCGTGAATGGGGCATGAACCGCGATGAAGAAATTGAATATGCAGATAAACATGGGATACCGGTGCCAGCTAATTTAGAAAATCCTTATTCTATTGATGCTAACATTTGGGGCCGTGCCTGCGAAGCTGGTGTTCTTGAAAATCCTTGGAACGAAGCTCCTGAAGGTGCTTTTGCGTGGACCACTCCAGTTGAGTTGACACCAGATGCTCCTGAGTATATCGAAATTGAATTTGAACAAGGTGTTCCAGTTGCTCTTAACGGAGAAAAACTGCCATTGGTTCAATTAATCGAAACTTTAAACCTGCTGGGCGGCAAACATGGAATCGGACGTATTGACCATATAGAAAATAGATTAGTAGGGATTAAATCTCGTGAAGTGTATGAAAATCCAGCTGCATTAATATTAATTAATGCGCATAAGGAATTAGAATTTTTAACACTTCCTCGTGAGATTACTCAATTTAAAACACAAGTTGAGCAGCAAATGACAAAACTGATTTATGAAGGTTTATGGTATTCACCATTAAGAGCTGCACTTGATGCATTTGTTGAAGAAACACAAAAGACTGTTTCTGGAACAATCCGCATTAAACTTTTCAAAGGCAGCCATACAGTTGTTGCCCGTAAATCAGATAACAGCCTCTACAATGAAGAATTGGCTACTTACTCTAAAGGTGATGCGTTTGATCATCAAGCTGCAGAGGGATTCATTAAGATTTTTGGATTACCAACAAAGGTTTATGCAGAAGTTAACAAAAAAAAAGAAATAATGGTTGAATCAAAATAGTATACTATTACTTAAGAGGTGCCCTCGAAATTCATTTTCGAGGGCAATCTGCTTGATTTGAAAAGGAGGAAATCGGCGTGGCAAAGTTATGGGGTGGCCGTTTCACTAAAGAAACAAATAAGCTTGTCGAGGAATTTACTGCTTCGATACCATTCGACCAAAAACTGGCTAAAGAAGATATTGCCGGAAGTATGGCACATGTTCAAATGCTGGGTGAATGTGGCATAATTCCGCAGGAGGATGCGGAAACAATTAAAAATGGCCTCTTGTCAATCAAAAAAATGCTTGATAACAATGAAGTAGAGTTTTTGGTTGAAGATGAAGACATTCATATGAACATTGAAAGATTATTAACGGAAAAAATTGGCCAAGTAGGGGGCAAATTACACACAGGACGCAGCCGAAACGACCAAGTGGCTGTTGATATGCACCTTTACTTAAGAACAAAAACAACCGAAATAATTAAATTGGTTGAGGATGTTCAATCGTCGCTTATTGAACAGGCAAAAGCCAATATTGAAACTTTAATCCCTGGATACACACATTTGCAGCGAGCACAGCCGGTCTCTTTTGCCCACCATTTAATGGCCTATTTTTGGATGTTTGAACGTGATAAAGAAAGATTAGTGGATAGTTTAAAACGAATCAACTGGATGCCGCTTGGTTCCGGTGCTTTGGCAGGGACAACTTTCCCAATTAACCGCGAACGCGTTGCCGAAATTTTAGGCTTTGATACCATTTATCCAAACAGCATGGACGCTGTTAGTGACCGTGATTTTATTCTTGAATTTCTATCAATTGGATCTATTATTATGACGCATATCTCAAGGATATCTGAGGAACTTGTAATCTGGTCCTCTCAAGAATTTCAGTTTGTTGAATTAGACGATTCATTTTGTACAGGCTCCAGTATCATGCCGCAAAAGAAAAATCCAGATGTTCCAGAGCTATTAAGGGGAAAAACAGGCCGTACATATGGCAATTTAATTGGATTGCTTACTGTTCTTAAAGGTCTGCCGCTTGCCTACAATAAAGATTTACAGGAAGATAAAGAGGGAATGTTTGATACTGTTGAAACATTGGAAGGGGCCCTTAAATTGCTGGCTCCAATGATTGAAACCATGACAGTGAAAAAAGACGTTATGCGTAAAGCTATTAATAATGACTTTTC
>JAUZQA010000102.1 GCA_030705665.1 Bacillota bacterium | reverse complement strand
GAGATGCTTAAACAAGCAATTGACGAATACATTGAAGGAGGAAAAAAAGAATGAAAGTTATTTTTTTAAAGGATGTAAAAGGAAAAGGTAAAAAAGGCGAAGTAAAAAATGTAGCGGATGGCTATGCCCATAACTTTTTAATTAAACAAGGTTTGGCAATTGAAGCAAATCAATCCAGTATGAGCCTACTCTCGGCTCAAAAGAAAAAAGAGGAAAAGCAAGCAGCTGAAGAGCTTACTGAAGCAAAAAAATTAAAAGAAGTGATAGAAAAGGTAAAAGTTGAACTGACAGCAAAAGCTGGTGAAGGCGGACGGTTATTCGGATCGATTACAACGAAGCAAATATCTGAAGAATTGCAGAAAAAGCACGGTATCAAAATCGACAAAAGGAAAATGGAATTGGCAGATGCGATTCGTACTCTTGGCCATACAAAGGTTCCAGTTAAGCTGTATCATGATGTAACGGCTGTGTTGGATGTACATGTCAAAGAAGGAAACTAATTTTACCCATTCACTTTTAAAATAAACATGATAAAATAGTAGAGGTAAATGTGATCGGTGTTGGCTGGTCACTTTTTCTCTTTTATACCAATTATTCCTCTTAGAATGGAGGTTTTTATATGAGTGATTTATTTGCAGACCGCATTCCCCCGCAAAATATTGAAGCAGAACAGGCTGTTTTAGGTGCCATTTTTCTGGAACCATCTTCCCTAACATTAGCTTCTGAGATTTTAATACCCGAGGACTTTTACCGTGCTGCCCATCAAAAGATATTTAATGCGATGTTAAAATTAAATGATGAAGGTAAAGCCGTTGACTTAATTACGGTTACTGAAGAACTTGCTGCTGCTAAGCTTTTAGAGGATACCGGCGGCGTTAGTTATTTAAGTGAACTTGCTGCTTCTGTGCCGACCGCGGCGAATATGGAGTATTATGCTAGAATAATAGAAGAAAAATCATTGCTTCGCCGTTTAATTCGAACAGCTACGAACATTGCTCAGGATGGATATACCCGTGAGGATGAAGTAGAAACAGTTTTAGGTGAAGCTGAAAAAAGTATTTTAGAGGTTGCACAGCGCAAAAATGCCGGTGCATTCCATAATATTAAAGATGTGCTTGTTCGGACATACGATAATATTGAATCCATGCATGCGCGGGTCGGCGAGATTACCGGGATTGCCACAGGTTTTACCGAGCTTGATAAAATGACAGCAGGGTTTCAGCGCAACGATTTAATTATTGTTGGAGCCCGTCCATCTGTTGGTAAAACAGCATTCGCTTTAAATATCTCCCAAAATGTTGCGACCAAAACAGGTGAAAACGTAGCGATTTTTAGTCTTGAGATGGGTGCGGAGCAGCTGGTGATGCGTATGCTTTGCGCCGAAGGCAATATTGATGCCCAGAGGTTAAGGACAGGCTCTTTAACCGATGAGGATTGGAGCAAGTTGACCATGGCAATGGGAAGCTTGTCAAATGCCGGAATTTTTATTGACGATACCCCTGGAGTACGGGTGAATGACATCCGTGCCAAATGCCGCCGCTTGAAGCAAGAGCATGGTTTAGGAATGATCTTGATTGATTACTTACAGTTGATTCTCGGAAGCGGCCGATCAGGCGAGAACCGACAGCAGGAAGTATCGGAAATTTCAAGGTCATTAAAGCAGCTCGCACGTGAGCTTCAAGTGCCTGTAATTGCTCTTTCCCAGCTTTCCCGTGGTGTTGAGCAGCGTCAGGATAAGCGTCCAATGATGTCCGATATTCGTGAATCAGGTAGTATTGAGCAGGATGCCGATATTGTAGCCTTCCTCTACCGTGATGATTATTACGATAAAGAATCAGAGAACAAAAATATCATTGAAATTATTATTGCAAAACAGCGTAATGGTCCGACTGGAACGGTTTCGCTTGCCTTTGTAAAAGAATATAATAAATTCGTCAACCTCGAAAGACGTTTCGACGATTCCATGGTGCCAGCGTAGAAAAGCGGAAGCGACCGTTTAGCGAAGTACACTAGTCGCTGGGAGCTGGAGCTAGACAGTTATTGAAGTTCAAAGAAATATATTAGTATTAAATAAAAGGATTAACCAGTTTAATTGGTTAATCCTTTTTTAGTATATTAATATTTTACGAACATAAATTAGTAGTGTAATATAAAATGTTCGTGTTTAGATTGACTTTAGTACAGTAAAATTGGTAAACTGTTTTTGGGTTAAAAAATGACATTATATATGTGTTTGAATAAATTTGGAGGTGCTCTAAATGACATCTGTAGTAGTTGTTGGTACACAATGGGGAGACGAAGGAAAAGGTAAAATTACTGACTTTCTTTCGGAAAACGCTGAGGTTGTTGCCCGCTATCAAGGTGGAGATAATGCAGGCCATACGATTAAGTTTAATGGTGAAACATATAAATTGCGTTTGATTCCATCAGGGATTTTTAATAAGGAAAAGATTTGTGTGATCGGCAACGGAATGGTTGTTAATCCAAAGTCACTTGTGGAAGAACTTGCAGGTCTTCATGAAAGAGGTATTACAACTGATAATCTTCGCATCAGCAATCGTGCGCATGTCATCCTCCCTTATCATTTAAAATTGGATGAGGTTGAGGAAGCAAATAAAGGTGAAAATAAAATCGGAACAACGAAAAAGGGAATTGGTCCTGCCTACATGGATAAGGCAGCCCGTGTGGGTATTCGGATGGCTGACCTGTTGGACCGTGAAGTATTTGAAGAAAAGCTTGAAAAAAACCTAAAAGAAAAGAATCGTTTATTAGAACGGGTATATGAAACAACCGGCTTTACAAAAGAAGAAATTTTGGAAGAGTATTTTGAATATGGCCAGCAAATTAAGAAATATGTTCTCGATACATCCGTTATTCTTAATGATGCCTTGGATGAAGGCCGCCGTGTACTTTTTGAAGGTGCACAAGGTGTAATGCTTGATATCGATCAGGGTACCTATCCGTTTGTTACTTCCTCCAATCCGGTAGCTGGCGGTGTAACGATTGGTTCCGGTGTAGGTCCAACAAAAATTAACCATGTAGTGGGTGTTTGCAAAGCTTACACTTCTCGTGTGGGTGACGGTCCATTCCCTACAGAATTAAATAATGAAATCGGCGATCGGATTCGTGAAGTTGGCCGTGAGTATGGAACAGTAACCGGACGTCCGCGCCGCATTGGCTGGTATGACAGTGTCGTGGTTCGCCATGCCCGCCGGGTTAGTGGAATTACGGACCTATCTCTTAACTCGATTGACGTTTTAACTGGATTAGAAACAGTTAAAATTTGTACAGCATACCGCTATGATGGTCAATTAATTGATGAATATCCAGCAAACTTAAATATTTTGAAAAAATGTGAGCCTGTATATGAAGAGCTTCCAGGCTGGACAGAGGACATTACAAGCTGCAAGTCATTAGATGAGCTTCCTGCCAATGCCCGCCACTATGTAGAACGTGTTTCTCAGCTTACAGGGATTCCTTTATCAACCTTCTCTGTCGGACCTGCACGTGAGCAAACAAACATCGTAAGCAACCCTTGGAGACTGTAAGGTTTATTAGAGGCTGAGCCACTTTTGGTTCAGCCTTTTTTATGGGGTTCGGATATCCGTGAGCATGGTGGAGATAAACGTAAAAGAGTAATTCCTAAATTAAAGTCAAAAGCATTGCATAAATGTCCAACATCAGTCTAAAATAGTTTGTATGTATTTATTTCATGATTTTTATATTTTTTTTCAAAAAGCTATTGCCTATTTAATTGTTTATATGGTAATATAAAAAACGTCGTCACGAATAAGACAAGTATTACTTTAATACGAGCCATTAGCTCAGTCGGTAGAGCATCTGACTTTTAATCAGAGGGTCGAAGGTTCAAGTCCTTCATGGCTCACCATTTTTATCATGATGGCCCCTTGGTCAAGTGGTTAAGACACCTCCCTTTCACGGAGGTAACACGAGTTCGAATCTCGTAGGGGTCATTGGCATTTGGCTGGTCGGCAAGTGACTGGCAAGGACGGTCTCCTTGCTGACTGCCATTAAAAAAATAAAGTGGTCCGGTAGTTCAGCTGGTTAGAATGCCTGCCTGTCACGCAGGAGGTCGCGGGTTCGAGTCCCGTCCGGACCGCCACTTATACATAGGTTTAATATGGCTCGGTAGCTCAGTCGGTAGAGCAAAGGACTGAAAATCCTTGTGTCGGCGGTTCGATTCCGTCCCGAGCCATCCCAAAGAGGGCTTGCAATTGCAGGCTCTTTTTTTATTTATTCCCCTTTGTAATATTACTGTAATTTTACATCCTTTTTCTTACAAAGGAATGCAACTTTTGTCATATTTTGTAGAATGACAAATACCGCTTTTAAACCCTAAAAATCCCTGATATATTAGGTTCCTACGATTTTACCTACATTTAACGTAAAAAACTATTCTACTCTAAATTTCCAATTAAATTCCAATAATTGTTGTAAAATGTCAGTTTTTATACATTTATGTTACATTCTCTGAATTTACCAAAATTATTTATTGAATTATGGTAAAGTAAAAAAGTCAAATAAAACGCTTTCTCATAGAATGCTAAATTTAGAGAGTTGTTTACCGCAGTCGTTCAGGAGGATATGTAATGAGGTTTAAAAAGCAAACACTGTCCAATCTCACGGACAAGACAAAAAAGTTAATTAACTCCCCATTCAAAAAGTCTATAATCATTTCTGTCACTATTGCAGCATTAGCTTTCCACACAAATCCAGTTGCATTAGCAGAGGGTGCAAAACTCTCAACAGTGCAGGATTCACAAAAAGTAAAAAAATCTGATAAAGTCATTGATCTTAAAACAAAAGCAGCAGCCATTGTTATTGATGGAAAACCTGTTGTCTATTTAGATAGCAAAAACACAGCACAAGAAGTAATTAAAAAACTTAAACTTCAGTATGTAACCGAAGACCAATTAAAAGCGGTTGAAGCAAAAAGCACATCTGAACAGCCATTAGGGCAAAATGAAACCCGCATCCTCGATCTTCATCTTTCAGCAAATGCTGCTATCGAAGAAGCAAAAGCTGAACCCGATCAAATATTATCACCGGATCAAGCGGTTAGTTTTTTACAAAAGGGAACCTTGGAAGAAACTAAATACAAGGTTAAGGAAGGTGATGTTCTTGGCTCCATCGCCAGCGAACATCAATTAAAAATTGCCGACTTAATTGCATTAAACCCTGGGTTAACAGAGAACTCTGTCTTAAAGATTGACCAAGAGTTAAACGTAACGGTTCCAAAGCCATTTGTGGAAGTCGTTATTGAAAAGGAGCTTAACCAGCAGGAAGAGATTCCGTATCAGACAGAAGTTAAAGAAGATCCAAATATGGCAAACGGTGAATCAAAGGTTAGTCAGGAAGGACAGGCTGGTCAACAAAGTGTTACCTATCATGTTATAGAACAAAATGGAACAACGGTTAAAAAGGATGTTACGAAGCAAGATATAATCAAACAGCCAGTTAACCAAATTGTTGTGAAGGGAACAAAAGTTACTCCATCCCGTGGTGAAGGCACTTTTGCTTGGCCAACTGTGGGTGGATATATTTCAAGTACAATGGGATACCGCTGGGGCAAGATGCATAAAGGCATCGATATTGCCAGACCTAGTAATCCAACCATTAAAGCTGCTGACAATGGAGTTGTTGTATCTGCAGGCTGGGATAATGGCGGATATGGAAATAAAATTGTGATTGATCACCAAAATGGATATCAAACCGTATATGCTCACCTCTCCTCGATTGGCGTAAAAGCGGGCCAAACAGTAGAAAAAGGATCAGCCATCGGCGTGATGGGGGCAACGGGCGATGCTACAGGCGTTCACTTACACTTTGAAGTATACAAAAATGGAGCCCTCCAAGATCCATTAAATTATATTAACCAATGATAGAAAAAGTCTCTAGGTGTACTAGAGGCTTTTCTGATTTTCCAATATGATACAGTGGAAAAGCCAAATGTTTCAAAAAGATGAATTACACGTTATAAAATGGTAAAGTAAAATAGTATGAATGTGATTTTAACCGGAAAGATCCGATGAATAAATACTTTTTTATGAAAGGATTGGTACGATGGATAAGAAAATTCTAGTTGTTGATGATGAAAAGCCAATTGCAGATATTTTGCAGTTTAACTTGAAAAAAGAAGGTTTCGAGGTTTATTGTGCCTATGACGGAAATGAAGCTTTAAACATGGTCGAGGAAGTTCAGCCTGATATCATTTTGCTTGATATTATGCTGCCGCTGAGAGATGGCATGGAAGTTTGTCGTGAAGTTCGTAAAAAATATGATATGCCGATTATTATGTTGACTGCCAAGGACTCTGAAATTGATAAAGTACTTGGACTTGAATTAGGTGCAGACGATTATGTCACAAAGCCCTTTAGCACAAGAGAATTAATTGCCAGGGTGAAAGCGAATCTTAGACGCCATCAAGCCTTGACAGGGCCTGCACCGACAGAAGAGGAAGATACGAATGAAATTGAAATTGGTTCACTTGTAATTCACCCCGATGCTTACATTGTATCTAAACGGGGCGAAACGATTGAATTAACTCATCGTGAATTTGAATTGCTTCACTACCTGGCAAAGCATATTGGGCAAGTGATGACAAGAGAACATCTGCTGCAAACTGTTTGGGGCTATGATTACTTCGGTGATGTTCGAACAGTGGATGTTACCGTTCGGAGATTGCGGGAAAAAATTGAAGATAGTCCGAGCCATCCTACATGGATCGTTACCCGTAGGGGAGTTGGTTACTATTTACGGAATCCTGAGCAGGAGTAATCCTTGATGAGAAAGGTAGGATTTTTTCAATCCATACATGTAAAGTTTGTCATCATATATGTATTGCTTATTTTGGTGGCTATGCAAATAATTGGCGTTTATTTTGTTAAACAGCTTCAATCAACATTAACAACAAACTTTCAAACCTCGGTAAAAGAACGGGTCAATCTACTTGCCTATAATGTTGTCGAACAAATGGATAAGGACAGGAGTCCACAGGATCCAACCCTCGAGGATGATATTAAAAAGGTTTTAAGGGACTTTTCAGCAGTCGATATTTCCGAGGTCCGGATTATTGATCGTTCACTAAAGATTTTGGGAACCTCCGACCCAAATAATCAGGGGGTGGTCGGTCAAAGAACAACGGAACTCAAAGTGAAACGATCGCTTGCTTTAGAGGAAGAACAAAGCAGTATCTTAATTGACCCGCAGACCGGACATCGAATCTGGGTCTTAGCATCACCAATTAAGTCCGGTAAAAAAGTAATCGGGTCCATTTATCTTGTTGCTAAAATTGAAAATGTATTTGCCCAAATGAAAACCATTAATAGAATTTTTGCCACTGGTACGGGCATTGCTCTTTCGATTACAGCCATGTTAGGAATACTGTTGGCAAGAACGATTACAAGGCCGATATCAGATATGAGAAAACAAGCCTTGGCGATGACAAAAGGGAATTTTTCACGGAAAGTAAAAGTTTACGGGTATGATGAAATTGGTACACTGGCGATCACGTTTAATAATTTAACCAAAAAGCTCCAGGAAGCCCAGGCGATGACGGAAGGAGAAAGAAGAAAGCTCTCCTCTGTCTTGTCCTATATGACGGATGGAGTGATTGCAACCGATCGGAAAGGCCGAGTCATTTTAATCAATGATCCCGCATTAGAGATGCTGGATGTTTCACGTGAAACAGTCCTCTCTCAGCCGATTGTTACCTTGTTAGGATTGAGCGACACCTATACGTTCGAAGAGCTCGTCGAGGTAAATGATTCGCTTATTTTAGATTATAGTACAAAAAACAAGCCTTATATTTTACGGGCCAACCTTTCCGTTATTCAAAAGGAAACAGGATTTGTCAACGGATTAATTACGGTCCTTCATGATATTACGGAACAGGAAAAAATAAACATGGAAAGACGTGAGTTTGTTTCCAATGTATCTCACGAATTAAGAACGCCTTTAACAACGATGAGAAGTTACCTGGAAGCTTTAGAAGATGGCGCTTGGCAGGATGAAGAAATTGCCCCCAACTTTTTAAAAGTAACACGCAATGAAACGGAGCGAATGATTCGTCTCGTTAACGACCTCCTCCAGCTTTCCAAAATGGATAGTCCTGATTATCAACTTTCCAAAGAATGGGTAAACTTTGTTGAATTTTTCGATCGAATTATCGATCGCTTTGAAATGACGAAGAAACAGCATGTTACCTTTAAACGAGATCTTCCAAAGGAAGCTATTATTATTGAAATTGATGAAGATAAGTTAACACAGGTTCTGGATAACATCATATCAAATGCGATGAAGTACTCACCCGAAGGCGGACAACTAACCTTTTCTGTTAAAGAAGAGGAAGATAAAATTATTGTCAGCATAAAAGATCAGGGAATTGGAATTCCAAAGGAGAATATTGGAAAAATTTTCGAACGCTTTTACCGGGTTGATAAGGCAAGGTCAAGAAAGTTAGGCGGTACGGGCTTAGGACTTGCTATTGCGAAGGAAATGGTCCAAGCACATGGCGGAAGTATTTGGGTGAAAAGTGAGGAAGGAATGGGAACTGAAATTTTATTCTCTCTTCCCTACGAGCGTTCAGATGAGGATGAGTGGGTATGAGATACGAAACAATCAAAACGGCTGTATTGACCATATTAGTATTGTTAAGTATTTTATTAACCTGGAATCTTTGGACCTACCAGCCTAATTACGCTACGATGGAAAAAAATAATACCGTGGCCGAAGTAACCATGAGCGAAAAACAAGAGGTTAAAAAAATTGTCAGGCCTGATATGGTCTTGTATCACAAGCAAGGCAAAAGCTATGGAACGACAAGAACAGATGAACTTGATAAACTGATCAAAGAGGTAAGCCGCTGGAGTTTTTCTGATGTAAAAGTTTTTGCTGACCGGCCCAATAATTTAAATGAATGGACACACGAAAATGGAAATGTTGAAATTATTTTTCCAGCAGGTGTACCCATTGATTTATACAAAAATGTTTTAAATTTTTCCGAGAAGAAAATCCCGTCATTTGACTTTGATCGAATTATTATCAATGCGGAAAGCCTGGACAAAGGAAATGGAGTCGTATATTTTGTTTCAACGTCCAATCAGCTGGTTTACTCCAGTCATATATCCTCTTCATCGATAAATGACTTTAATAAAGATTTCTATAAAGACGCCAGCAGATACCCAAGCTATTTTACTTATAATCTCCCAGACAAGCGCACCATTTTCTTACCTGAGGATCCAACGGAAATGATGGTATATAAATATTTACCTGTTACCCAGAATTCCGAAGGGTTTAAAGATGCCTTATTCAATGATCCTAACTTTGTTAAACAAACGATCCTCCCAAATGGTGAAGAGTATACAAATGGATCCAGTAAAATGAACATTGACTATAATACCAATATGATCCTGTATGTAAACCCGACAGCAACAGGATATTATATGGAAAGTTCAAAGAATATATTGAAACGAAGCATTGACTTTGTCAATGAACATGGAGGCTGGATAGACTCTTACAGGTATGTTGAAAAAGAGGATAATTCTCATCATGTTACATTTCGCTTGTTTAGTGAAGAAGGGTATCCAGTTTTTAATGAAGATGGGCTTTCTGAAATTAGGGAGACTTGGGGAAAAAATGAAATTAACAAGTATGTCCGTTCCAATATTTCATTAGAGGTCCCGCTTAAGACAGAAATGCAAAAGGTAACCCGTCCTTCGGGCCATACTGTTTTGCAATATCTTCAAAGCCTGCCAGGCTTTAAGCCGGAATTGCTGGGGAATATTGTTTTAGGTTATGAACTGGAGAGGGATACAAAGGAATCAAAAATAATGCTCATGGAACCGGTATGGTTTTATCAGTACAATAAACAGTGGGAACAGATTCCATTGGATGAGACGGAGGGGACTGAGTAATGGATTGGAGTAAGATTAAAACAATCTTTATTTTAACCTTCCTGATTTTAGATGTATATCTCTTCTATCAGTTCATAAAAATCCG
>JAUZQA010000101.1 GCA_030705665.1 Bacillota bacterium | reverse complement strand
TTATAAAACTGGACAAGAAATCATCAGCGATCTGACAAAAACAGCAATCCGCAGTGGTGAAATCATGATTCGAAACCGTGTCGCTGATCAACAAACTCCGGAAATTCAGTCTCTCTTGATCATGCCGTTTGAGGAGCGGGGCGAAGTCACGGGATCGCTCAAAATTTATTACCGCAAAGCCTACAAAATGACGTATCCTTTGCAAACGATGGCAATCGGTTTGTCGCAAATCATTTCCACCCTCATGGAAATATCCCGTGTCGAGCAGATTAAGGAGGCTGCTAACAAAGCAGAACTTAAGGCGCTGCAAACTAAAATTAACCCACATTTTCTTTTCAATGCCTTGAATGCGATAGCGTCAACAACCCGGCGCAATCCAGAAAAAGCCCGCGAGCTGATCATTACTTTATCAAGCTATATGCGCTACAATCTGGAGCTAAGTGATGATTTCATTGATATTCATGACGAATTACAACAGGTACACGATTATGTGGAAATTGAAAAGGCGCGATTTGGCTCTAAGCTTCAGGTGGAATATGATATTGAAGAAGTAAATGTTAAAGTTCCTAGTCTCTTGATTCAGCCGCTAGTAGAAAACGCCATTATTCATGGCATATTAAAAACAAAAGGACCTGGGTCGGTCACAATTGCTGTCAAGGATTTAGGTGAGAAAGTCCGAGTCAGCGTAAAGGATACAGGAGCTGGAATCGCAGATGAGGTGGTAGAGAATTTGTACCACGATGATGTCCCTGCCAATAAAATCGGGTTATATAATGTACATCAGCGTGTCAGATTGATTTATGGCAAAGGGCTGATCATCAAAAGATTGTCTCCGGGTACTGAAGTTTATTTTGATATTGTAAAGGAGAAAAAATGAAAGCAATCATTGTTGAGGACGAATTTCCCGCACGAGAAGAATTAAAATATCTGATAGAAACACATAGTAGCATTCAAGTAATGAATTGCTTTGAAGATGGATTAGATGTCCTAAAATTTTTACAAGAAAATGATACAGATGCTATTTTTCTTGATATCAACATTCCATCCCTTGATGGAATGCTCTTGGCAGGTAATATAAGTAAGTTTGCAAAAAAACCCTATATTATTTTTACAACAGCCTACAAAGAGCATGCTGCCCAGGCATTTGCACTTGAAGCCTTTGATTACATCCTCAAGCCCTATGATGAAAAACGGATTGCTGCCATGCTGCATAAGCTCGAGGCTGCTTTTTTGCGTGATCAAAATCAAACGGATGGCAAAGAGGAATTGCTTTTCCAAAGAAGTGATACCATTGCAGGTCTGGGGACGGATGCCCGAATTAACCTGCGGAAAAATGATAAAATCATCGTCACAGATGTAAATGATATTTATTACGCGATGGCGAGTGAAAAGGTAACATTAGTCTATACATTGCATGAAGAATATACCATGCCAATGAGCATAACAGAATTCCATTCCACTCTACCCCAGAAACTTTTTTTCCGCTGCCATCGTTCTTATACTGTGAATTTATCCAAGATCAGTGAAATCGTCCCATGGTTTAACCAAACATATATGATTCGTCTTAAAGACTTTAATGCCGAGATTCCTGTTAGCCGCAGCAAGGTGAAAGAGTTTCGACAAATAATGCGATTTTGACTGCAGTTCATTCCGTTCTTTAAGCATTTGATTCTAGATACGATTTCATCTATTTTTTTAGTGTTATGATCTTCCTGTAAACACAATCTACCAAGAGGCCAGCATTGGTCTCGTAAGTTAGAAGGGAAGATTTAACATGAATTCACAAACAAGTAATCGCTGGCTTATTGTTCTGGGAACTATTATTGTTCAAATGGGGCTGGGAACTATTTATACATGGAGCTTATTTAACCAACCATTGGTTGATCACTTTGGCTGGCAATTAAACTCTGTCGCCATCACTTTTTCAATTACAAGCTTTGCTTTAGCCATTTCAACACTGTTTGCTGGCAAACTCCAGGATCGCTGGGGGATTCGCCGTTTAATCGCAACTGCAGGCATCGTCCTCGGAGCAGGATTAATCATCAGCTCACAGGTTTCATCATTATGGATGCTTTACATCATGGCAGGTGTTGTAGTAGGCTTTGCCGACGGTACTGCTTACATTACATCATTATCAAATATCATTAAGTGGTTTCCCGAGAAAAAAGGGCTTATTTCCGGAATCTCTGTCGGTGCATACGGAACAGGGAGTTTACTATTCAAATACATCAATGGATCGCTGATTCAAAATGTTGGTGTTTCTCATACATTTTTATACTGGGGCATCATCGTCATGATTATGGTTGTGGGCGGTTCATTCTTAGTCCGCGAGGCTAAGGTAACAAGTCAGGCCGTGACTGTTCAAGGGATACAGACGAAAGACTACACAGTCAAAGAAATGCTCAAAACAAAAGAGGTTTACTTATTGTTTGTCATGTTCTTTACTGCATGTATGAGCGGTTTATATCTAATTGGAATTGTAAAAGATATCGGTGTACGTTTAGCTGGATTGGATGTGGCAACAGCAGCCAATGCCGTAGCATTAGTAGCGATTTTCAATACTGTCGGCCGCATTATCCTTGGTGCGTTATCCGATAAAGTTGGCCGTTTAAAAGTAGTAGCAGGGGCTTTGTTGGTTACGGCAGCAGCTGTATCCGTTTTAAGTTTTGCAAGGCTGAATTATGGATTATTCTTCACATGTGTTGCCGGAATTGCCTTCTGTTTCGGCGGAAATATCACCATCTTCCCTGCCATTGTGGCTGATTTCTTCGGCTTAAAAAACCAAAGTAAAAACTACGGGATTGTTTATCAAGGGTTTGGGATCGGTGCATTGTCTGGTTCATTTATTGCCGCAGCACTCGGCGGCTTCGTGCCAACCTTCACATTCATTGCCGTGTTGAGCATTATCTCCGTTGTCATTGCCCTGTTTATCAAGGCACCAGGCCAAGGAGCTGTTCAGAGAAACGAAAAAGAAAAAGGAATCGCAAAAACTAGCGCCGCATGATTACGGCTGCAAAGATCGGTTAAACAGTTCACTGTATCAGAATGATAATGTGCAAAAAGGTATCTCTATAAATAGAGGTACCTTTTATTTGCAAGTCAACTTATAATCAAAAGAATCACTCAGTTTGAATTATCCTGTTCCTGATTCGTTCTATCATCGTTTTTTACAGATTCCTCTTTCATCTTCCACATTTGCACTGCAGAGTATGCGGTGTACAGAATTACAATAATAATGCACCCATAAAAAATGAGATTTAACATCGACCACATTTGACCTTTTTGTCTATCTTGAAGCATTGCTTGAACTAGCCATGCGAAACACGTAATGGAGGTCAAGGCATATAAGCGCGATTTTGCTTTATCGTTCATTCTTCTCCCTCTTCAAACCCAAAATTTCATTATTACAGGAATACTCCTTAATTTTCAGGTAAACAGTCAAGGAAATCAAGCCCAACTCGCTACTATATTAGCGTTTTTTCCGCTTGGACATAATGTCTACCGCAACTGCTAGGAGTAGCACAAGACCTTTAATGGTTTGAATTAACGCAGAATCCACACCCATAATCGACAGTCCCTGGTTAATAACCCCCATGACAACTGCACCAACAACAACACCTGGTACAGTTCCAATACCACCTGTAACAGCTGTGCCACCAACAAAGCAAGCCGCAATAGCATCGAGTTCGAAGGAATTACCAGTTGCAGCTGATGCGGAACTTAAACGCGAGAGCATCGCAATAGCTGCAACAGCAGAAAGAAGTCCCATGTGAATGAAGAGTGAAAAATCGATACGACGAGTGTTAATACCCGAAAGAAGTGCTGCTCGACGATTTCCACCAATCGCATAGACGCGACGACCAAAAACCGTACGAGTCAAAATAAAGTTATAAGTAAAAACAAGAACTCCAACGATAACCAACATAATTGGGATACCGCCTTGAGTGGCATTCCCAGAAGATGCAAATTCAAATGTAAGAGCAGCGATTACTACTGTTGCAATAGCAATCTTGATGTAAGTTACGGTGATAGGCTCTGGAACCAGTCCCACCTTAGATACTTTGGTACGCTTACGAAGTTGAGCCCACGCAAAAGCGACAATAGCAAGGATTCCAACAACAATACTCAAACCATCAAATGGTCCCCACCACCCAAAAATATTTGGGAGATAGTTTGCTGCAATGGCATTAAACGATGTATTGTTGACAGGGATAGATGCATTAATCATTGTGGTTGCAAGACCTCGGAAGATCAGCATGCCCGCTAAAGTGGTTATGAAACCTGGGATTCCAACAAAAGCAACCCAGAACCCTTGCCACACTCCCACAAGAAGGCCAATAAGCAAACCTGCAATAATTGCTAAGAACCAATTAAGGTGTGCATTCTGCATAAGCAAAGCTACGCAACCACCGATAAAGCCTACTAAGGAACCAACTGACAAATCAATATGGGTTGCAATGATTACCATAACCATACCAACTGCAAGGATGATGACGTAAGCATTCTGCTGAATTAATTGCACAATTGTATTCGGCTGGAGTAAAAGTCCTCCAGTCAAAATTTCAAATACGATAATAATGACGACGAGTGCACCAACAATTCCGTATTGGCGAGCATTTGAAGCAAAAGATGCAAACACTCCCCCGTCTTTTATATTTTCTTTTTTCTGAAGTGTTAAATTTTCTTTTTTCTGAGGTGATAAAGATTCTAAACTCATTATTCTCCTACCTTCCTTAAATGAGTCT
This sequence comes from Bacillota bacterium, assembly GCA_030705665.1. Next base: position 5,314 of record JAUZQA010000101.1, on the reverse strand, counting down.
TTTCTTGAGTCATACCCTTCATGAGGTACTCCTGAGTAAATTTTGTCTTCGGAACGTCGTCCGTGATGACGCCCTGACTAACCGTATAAATACGATCACAAATACCAATAAGCTCAGGAAGTTCAGATGAAATAACAATGACTGCTTTGCCTTCATCAGCAAGTTTATCAATGATTTCGTAGATTTCGTATTTAGCACCAACATCGATACCACGTGTTGGCTCATCGAGGATCAAAATATCTGGATTAGAAATAACCCATTTTGCTAAAACTACCTTCTGTTGGTTTCCACCTGATAGATTAGATACCTGTTCTTCAATGCTTGGTGATTTGATATTGAAGTCCTTGCGATACTTTTCAACAGCAATACGTTCAACGCCATCATCCATGACACCATTCTTTGAGTGCTTGGTAAGGGCTGCCAATGAAGCATTTTCACGAATATTCTGCAAGAGATTGAGACCATACCCCTTGCGATCTTCAGTTGCATATGCAATGCCTGCTTCAATTGCCTTCTGGACTGTCGATGTGTCAGTCTCCTTGCCATGCACATAGACTTTTCCAGATACACCTGAACCATAAGTATGACCAAAGATGCTCATCGCCATCTCTGTGCGACCTGCTCCCATCAGTCCCGCAAGTCCAACAATCTCACCTGCGCGCACATTAATATTTGCATGATCGACAATCACACGCTGCTGATCAAGCGGATGATGGACTGTCCAATTCTCCACGCGAAAGATTTCGTCCCCAATATGGGAAACATGGTCGGGATAAAGATTAGTAAGTTCGCGACCGACCATTTTATGAATAAGTTCATCCTGATCAAGTGGATTCTCTTTTGAATTCGTCAACCAACCAACCGTAGAACCATCGCGAATAATCGTCACATTGTTTGCAATGGCTGCAATTTCATTCAACTTGTGAGAAATAATAACCGACGTAACGCCCTGATTATCACGCAAATCACGAATAATTTGCAGTAAATGAGCCGAATCTTCGTCATTCAAAGCTGCGGTAGGCTCATCGAGTAACAGAAGTTTAACTTCTTTCGATAAAGCTTTCGCAATTTCCACGAGCTGTTGCTTACCCACACCAATATCCATAATCTTAGTGTCAGGATTTTCGTTAAGACCAACTTGCTGCATCACCTTAGCGGCATCGGCGCGAGTTGCCTCCCAATCAATCACGCCATTCTTCTGACGCTCATTACCGAGATATATATTTTCAGCGATTGAAAGGAATGGGCTCAATGCCAATTCCTGCTGAATCACTACAATACCTAGTTCTTCAGAATCATTGATTTTTTTAAAGTTGCATTCTTTACCATCATAAAAAATAGTGCCCGAGTATGATCCACTCGGATAAACTCCTGAGAGTACATTCATCAATGTCGACTTTCCAGCACCGTTCTCACCGCAAATTGCATGGATTTCACCACGAGCAATCTCCAAATTCACATTTGTAAGAGCTTTAACAGGACCGAAAGTTTTAGTGATATTTTGCATCTGTAATATCATTTTGGAATTTGACATATTACACTCCTCGTTTGCGTTAGCACTCATTGGGAATATCTCAAGATTTAAACTAACACCTACTAGTAATCTAATAGCGACTTTGCTACTCCTGTTCGCAAAGTCGCTATAAAATCTTTAATCCACTACTACTTAATAATCGGAGCAGCGATATCTTTCTGATATTGAGCATCAGTGATGAATCCAACCTCAACTTCATAGTGTAAACCTTTTTGTTCACCTGTTGGGTTCTTCACTAATTCATCTGACTTCAACAGCCAAGTTGGAACTTCTGTCTTACCGTTGTTCATAGGAGCATCGGTTGAAGTCGGCTTCTTGCCATCAGCAATCTTAGTCAAGATTGACGTAGTCTGATCTGCGAGTAGGGCAACATTCTTGAAGACAGTCTGTGCCTGTGCACCGTACGTGATATTGCTGATAGCGATATCCATACCATCCTGGCCGGTAATGACTGGCCATGCAGATTTGTTCTGTTGGTTTGCAGCAGAGAATGGAATAGTTGGAGTCATATCAGGACGTGCATTTTTGATTGACTTCATAACACCAAGTGAGATTGCATCATATGGAGAAAGGACTGCGGCAAGTGGCTTATCTCCAAGCTTAGTCATAAATGCATCCATTTGCTTTTGTGCTTGGGTTTGATCCCATGCGTGAACAGAAATCTTCTTCCAATCTGCATTTGTAGTGTCTTTGGTTATAAGACCTGACGGATCAACCAATTGGCCTGACTGGAAGTAAGGCTTCAGCAAATCCCAAGCCCCCTTGAAGAAGTAAGGTGCATTGTTATCATCATCCGAACCAGCAAAAAGTGCAATGTTCAACGGTGTAGTTTTACCGCCGTTACCCTTCAAATCAAGCTTATCTATAATGGTATTTGCCTCGAGGATACCAGTGCGTTCAAGATTGAAAGTCACATAATAATTGACGGCTTTGGTATTCATTACTAAGCGATCATAAGCAATGACAACATCGCCCTGTGATTCTGCCTGCTCAACAGCCGGACCAACAGCAGTGCCATCAACAGATGCAACGACAATTGCTTTTGCACCAGCAGAAACTAGATTGTTGATATCATTTGACTGCTGTGATGGGCTGTTATTTGCATACTCGAGCTTAGTCTTGAATCCTGCTTTTTGGAGATCCTTAACCAAATTAGCACCATCAACGTTCCAACGCTGATCAGCTTTGGTAGGCATTGAGATACCAACCAAATCACCTTTTTTAAGCGAGGTACTGGTTGTTGCTGAAGAACTACGGCTATTACTGCTGCTACAAGCTGCCAACACTGCAACACTAGTAATAGTTATTAGAGCTGTATTTGCTAACTTTTTATAATTCATTTTAAATTTCCCCTTTTATGTTTACATTTTAAATTCTAATATTTGAGAAATAAAAATACGTTCTAAAATTGATATTTACCTAGAAAACGCTTTAAAAAAATAAAAACCTTAAAATACGCTCAAAATGAGTGTATTCTATTGGAAATCAACTAAAATATCGAAGAAATTAACTAGAAAGATTGTTCTATTCCACTATGTTTATTAACTTCAGCGGATTTTGCACGATAACTCAAACGTAAGCCCTTACAAACCTCTTCTAAAGAATAGGTCTAATAAACATTTTTAAGTTTATTTTCCCATTTATAACTTCCAGGTGCTACAGTTTGCAAGGTTGAATCTGCGAATCTACTAACTCGGCTTTTATTCGGGTTAATAGTTATCCGTACATATTTAGGGGCTGAATATGGTAATCTGAAGTTATTGTTGTCCTAACTTTCTCCATATTTTATATTCTCCTTCTTTTTAAAATTAATAGCGCTTACAATTAATGTAGTATTTTTGTACGTACATGTCAATAGAAAAATAATTTTCCCCTTTTTTTAGATGTACGTATAAATATTATTATATCAAAATAACGTTCTCTATTACTCGCCTTAAATGTAGATTAAGTAGCAAATTTTACAAAGTTTTTTGGTTAGAGATAATCTGATATTTTATATTCCTCCAAATGTTTACTATTTTGAATGGTATTCAAAAAAACCTCAGTTATCTCAAAGGTCGCTATCACAGTGCCTAACACCACTATTTAGAATGTGATAAACTCGTAATAAATAAAGTTTCAGAGAAGGCGGAGATCAGTTTGAAAATTGTCGGTATTATTGGAGGAATTGGACCCGAATCCACAGTAGATTACTACCAAACCATCATTTCGAAGTTTCAGGAAAGGATCGGCAGTAAAGAGATCCTGCCAGAGCTTGTGATTAATAGTATCAATATGTATAAAATTTTTGAGTTGATTAGTATTGGGAAAAAAGAGGAACTTATTCAGTACCTTGCGGATGCAGTTCAAAAATTAGCTAGTGCCGGAGCAAATTTTGCGGTTATGTCCGGAAATACTCCACATCTTGTTTTTGATAGAGTTCAAGAATTGGTGGACATCCCGATGATCAGCATTGTCGAAGCAACATTCGTACAGGCCAGGGAATTGGAGTTAGAGCGAATCGGCCTCATTGGAACCAAGTTTACAATGGAACATGAGTTTTTCAAAAGACCATTTATTTCGGATCATAAAGAAATTTTCGTACCAAACGAACTCGAGCGGGAATATATTCATCGAAAAATTGTAGAGGAATTGGAAAAAGGTATAGTTAAGAAAGAAACAAAAGCTAGATTTTTAGAAATCATTAGTCAGATGGTCCACCGCGATCAGCTCGAAGGAATGATCCTCGGATGTACAGAACTGCCGATGATTATCAAAAAGAACGATTTAGAGCTGCCAATATTAAACACTACAGAAATTCATGTTCATAAGATTGTTGATACAATATTTGAAGGATATTTGTAATAAATTTCAAATTTTTTTATAAATTTGCAGGTAAATTAATAATATAACTAGAATATATCAAACCTATTGATACACAATCATGGATTAAAAAAAGAACTCGAGGGGGAATGGTGTGAAACAATTGAATAAGAATGAAAACGTTTATAAATTTCTAATGCCCTTATTTTTTTCCGGGGTCGTCTTCTGTTTAAGCTTTTACTTCTGCATATTAGGCGTGAACCTTTATATGTATTCCCTTCCCATCTATGCCTTTTTACTGCTCATCTCTTTGTTTCTATTTTATCAAACGGATAAAAATTTAAATTATTTGATAAAAAGTGGAATAACGACTATTTCTCAATATAGCTTTTATCATCACTGCATTGGCATTTATATTGCATTATCATTCGTATTATTCGGGGTTTCCGTTGCGTATGTACCTTTTTATTCTAACGGAGGATCTATCTTTTTTTGGTATTGCGCCCCAATGTCTTTACTTTGCTTCATTAGTTTTATACAATCCCAAAAACGAATAGACGTTCTAAAAAAGAGATTTCAAAATAATAATCAGAACATTTACGCGCCTTAGAGAATTAGAACCCGTGTTACCGCTGTGAAAGGGCGTTGTCTTAACCGCTTGACCAGGGGCCAAATATAAAAATTAGGCAAAAAAAATAGCCCTTAAATGGGCTTAGCCTGGCAACGTCCTACTCTCACAGGGACTTTCGTCCCAACTACCATCGGCGCTGAGAAGCTTAACTTCCGTGTTCGGTATGGGAACGGGTGTGACCTTCTCGCCATTATTACCAGACTTATTTGAGGTTCATTCCCTCAAAACTAGATAATCAGAAGAAGTAAGTAGAACAAGTAATCATTTAAATTGGTTAAGTCCTCGATCGATTAGTATCAGTCAGCTCCACACGTCACCGCGCTTCCACCTCTGACCTATCAACCTGA
>JAUZQA010000100.1 GCA_030705665.1 Bacillota bacterium | reverse complement strand
TGGGATCATGGGGTATACCGGCACTGCCGCACAAAATCTGGCGCTTCTTTCCAAACTTCAGAGTGGGGTCAAACCGGCCACAAATGTCAATACTTCAAAATTAACAACAGTTGGTGATTCAGGAACTGTTTTAACAGTGAGCACTCCAGCTCCAACAGTCACAACTCCTTCAACCTATAAAGTTCAAACAGGGGATACCCTATCCTATATCGCGTATAAATACCATACAACCGTTCGAACATTAGCGGCGTTGAACAATATAAAAAATGTAAACTTCATTATGGCTGGTCAGGTATTGAAATTAAAAGGAACAGTTGTTAGCTCTAAAGCTGTCTATCATGTGGTTCGCCGCGGGGATACAGTTTCAGAATTAGCACTGCAATTTGGTTCCACTAAAGCGCAAATTAAGGCATGGAACAATTTAGATAGCAGATATACCATTTATATCGGCAAAACGATCAGAGTGAAATAGAAAAGGTGTAAACTCAACTTATCATGGAAACCCATTAGTTCGTCTATGGGTTTCCTTTCTATTCTTCCAACATATTGGCTCTTACCGTTTTCAAATGCAGGGTAGTCATTTCTGTTGCTTTATGGATATCGCGTTCCTTAATAGCTTCGTAGATGGCTATATGCTGAAGGTAGTAATTTTCCATCCTTTCTACATTTAAACTGCGAACCTTTAATGTACCCCATAGTTTTTCCATGCGAACTTTATTAATGATCTTAACAAAGCTTTCGAGTAATGAGGACTTTGCAGAAGTTGCCAGCAGGTGGTGAAACTCAGCGTCTAATTTTTCAAACTCTTTTATATTTCCGATTGCAAGCTTTGCTTTTTGTAAACAGGTTTCGAAAAGATACAGATCTTCTCGTGTTGCATTTCGTGTAGCTAACTTGGCAAGATAGGGCTCTATCGCCAGTCTGGCTTCGAAGACTTCGGATGGACTTGTTAGATTTGCAATTTCATATAATGGGTCGCTATCAGAAAAATCGATTGATTTTATAAACGTTCCCTGACCGACTCGGCTCTCAATTATATCTGCTAATTCAAGGGCGCGTAAAGCTTCTCTAATGGTAGCTCGGCTTGTTTGGAATTCCTCTGCCAATGCCCGTTCAGAAGGCAGTCGCATGCCTAGCTCGTACTTCCCGTCGAGCATATTTCTTTTGATCTTTTCTGTAATTTCTACAAAAGCTTTTTTTTGTGTCATTATCAACCCACCAATCGCGGTTAAAGCATTTTCATCCTAACATGTAAAACCATCACTATTCATCTAACATATAGGCTTTGACCGTTTTAAGATGTTGGATAGTACTTTCGATTGCTTTACTGCTATCCCTTTCTTTAATGGCTTTGTATATGGCCAAATGTTGCTGGTGATAAATGGGCATTACATCTTTACGAAAGCTATGGGCCCGTAAATTCCCCCAAAATTCCTCGCTATGGATATTTTCAATTATATCAAAGAAGCTAAGCAGCAAAGTGTTTTTCGCCGCTGCGGCAATCCGATAATGAAATTGACTGTTCAATCTTTCGAATTCTGGAATATTGTCAAAGGATTGCTCCATTTTTTGTAAACATGCTTCCAGATATAAGAGATCTTCTTGAGTGGCATTTCTTGTTGCCAATTGAGACAAGTAGGGTTCAATCGCAAATCTGGCTTTAAAAACTTCTGCAGGGCTGGAATGAATTGAAAAATCCGGAAACCGATCTTGTTCAGAAAAGTTGGAGGTTTTAACAAATGTCCCTTGCCCAACTCTGCTTTCTATTACCCCTATACTTTCAAGAGCACGAAATGCTTCTCTAACCGTAGCTCTGCTTGTTTGCTGTTCTTCAGCAAGTGTACGTTCTGCGGGAAGCTTCGTTCCGACCGGATAATTCCCATTCAATATATTATTTTTAATCATATCAACTATTTCCATAAAGGCTTTTTTAGGGGCACTAGTCATATTGTTTCCTCCTAATAGCAACCGAAAAATATTCTATTCGCTATTATATCAAACTTTTGTGGAGAAGTTCATGGCTTTTAGCAAACCATCCAAACGAAGATTGATTGGAAAAGACAGCATCCAAGCTGAATGCTGTCTTGTTGATGTAAATGATTGATTAGGAATGAAAAAAGTTTTCCAATCCATTTTCTGATCGATGTCCTGGCAAAGTTTCCTCCCATTCACAATGAGCGATGTTAGAACATTTGACTTGTAAAACCATCATATTATGCTCTTCACTAAAATAGGAATGTAAGATCCGGTAATCTGTTAGACTTGGCAGACATTCAGGACAAAAACCAACTGCAATGGCCTTTTTCTGTTCTTCCTTGTATTCCTTTGTCGCAACCACTTTTAAAAGAGAGGAATCGATCATTGGTTTCACTCCTTACCTCGTATTATTAGACGACGTGGTTTCTTAAAACACCTATACCTTCAATCTCGATTTCAACTACATCCCCCGGCTTCAAAAATTTAGGCGGTTCAAATCCCATCCCTACACCTTTAGGCGTACCAGTCGCAATAATATCACCAGGCTTTAAAGTAATCCCGTTCGAGAGGGTAGCAATAATGGTAGGAATATCAAAAATTAATAGTTCTGTGTTTGAATTCTGACGGACTTCCCCGTTTACCTTTGTTAGCAGACTTAAATTTTGCGGATCCGGAAGCTGGTCTTTTGTGACGATATATGGGCCCATTGGACCAAAAGAATCAAGTCCTTTACCTAACAGCCATTGTTTGTGTTTCCTTTGCAGGTCACGGGCGGTTACATCGTTAATGATGGTATATCCAAAAATATAATCAAAGGCATCTTCCTTGCGAATATTAGTGCCTTCTTTTCCAATAATAATCGCAAATTCTCCCTCGTAATCTAGTTCACTCGTTACTTGACTGTGCGAGAGAATCGGTTGCTCTGGTCCAATCACAGTTGTAGGTAGTTTCGAAAAAACAATCGGATCCTTCGGAATCGCTTTGGATGCATCTGATGTTTTTTCAAATTCATAGGCATGCTCACGGTAGTTAATACCTAAACAAAAGATATTTCGATTTGGCTTTATGATCGGTGCTAATAATTCAATATCCTTAAAAGGAGTTACATCAAGATTTTCATTTTCAACTGCCTTTTGATAGACTTCACGAAGACGTTCTTGAGCAGTTGGAATTGAAATGGCTTCATTTAAACTACTTGGTAATAATGGCTTCGAAAATAGCACCCTTTCTGCCGAAACAAGATCAATAACTTTTTGTTGATCAGCAGTTAATGCCCCATACTTTTCGGTTTGATTTTGTAGATAGCTGCATAAATACATATTTGATGACTCCTTTCAGGTGATAGAAGGTAAATGCTTTACTATTTCTATCCCAAAGACTACTGAAAATGGTAGACCGGTAACTTCAAATTGGTTAACCAATTTTTATTATATGCGATGATTGAAAAAGGTCAAGCCTTTTTGATTTAAAAGTCGGAAAATTTAAACAGGTGGATTTAATCAAAATAAAATGCTGTCAAAACATGACAAGAATAGTTATAAATTGCCGTTACAAAGCGATTTTTAGGAATATCTATTTCAATTAAATAATTTAGAAATTTCAGAAAAATATACTTGCAAATTATTCATTTGCGTATTATTATTTACCTCAGGATTGGCCAATCCAATTTACATTAGTGTAAACCATCTAAATCGTGCTAATCATTTGGGGGGAGTTTGGTGATCAAACAGGTAAATGGTATAAATGTCAATTACGAGAGTCAAGGAAACGGTGAAGAAACGATTGTATTTGTACATGGGCTTGGAGGTTCTTTAAATATTTGGTATAGCCAGCAAATCGCTTGTTCTCGCCATTATCAAACTCTAGCATATGATTTGCGCGGGTCTGGACGTTCTGATCTCTCAGATTTTAATTATTCTATTGAACTTTGGGTTGAAGACCTTAAAGCATTATTAGAAAGCGAAAACATAACGAAAGCCCATTTTGTAGGATGGTCTTTAGGAACATTAATCGTCCAACATTTTGTTTCTTCGTATCCAGATATGGTTGCAAGCCAAACATTAATAGGGCCTTTATGGGAATTACCTGAAATGGGCAAAAAAAATACCTTTAATCGAGCTAATATTGTAGAGGAACAGGGGATGGATGCTGTTGCAGATACGATTATTGAAGGTGGGCTATCAGCTTATTCCAGATCGGATAAACCTGCATTAGTGGGATTAGTCCGTGAACTCCTGCTGCGAAATCATCCGCAAAGCTATGCTGCATCATGCAGGGCATTAGCGAATGGCAGGGCAATCTCCCATGTACAAGTAGAGGTTCCAACTCTATTAATCGTTGGAGATGAAGATAAAGTGACTCCACTTGCAATGGCAGCCAAACTATATCAGCATTTTCCAAACGCTAGATTAGAAGTAATTGCCAACTCTGGGCACTGGGCCACAGTGGAAAAACCATCCGAACTAAATCAAACCATACTTACGTTTTTAAAGACGATCAAGCAATCGAATTCCGTTAAAGCTTAAAAGTCGGGCAGAATACTGATTCAGCCTTGTTCTCAGCCTTAGAAGAAAAAAGCTTACACATAATCCTTAAAAGATGAAAATGATTATAAATCTTAGGAGGTAAGTAAAAATGGGAGCAAAATTATTAAGAAATGGCTTTTTAATTGACGGTACAGGGAAGGAACCATTAAGAGGAATTGACGTTTTGATTGAAGGTAATAAAATCACCAGAATCGGGGTCAATCTGGAGATTCCAAGCAGACTCAATCCATATGACGTAGAAGTGATCGATTTAGACGGAAAAGTGATTATGCCAGGGATGACCGAAGCACATACCCACCTCACATGGGATAATGCCTTATATATTCAGGATATTGATTTTAAACCAATTGAAGAAACAATGGTTGCAGCTATTCGAAATGCGGAAACGTTAGTAAAAAGCGGATTTACTTCAAGTGTTAGTGCGGCTGCACGAGGACGGGTTGACATTGCCATTCGGGATGCGATCAATAGAGGAGAGCTTGCCGGACCAAGACTCTTGGCTAATGGAGCTGAGGTGTCTGCGTCAGGTAGCTTTGTCGATCTGCACCCTAACCATGTCCGTGTCCATGGTCTGGCGATTCTCTCCGATGGCGAGGATGCCGTTCGTAAAACAGTAAGGAGCCTTTTTAAAGAAGGGGCAGATTTGGTGAAAATCAATGTCAGCGGTGAGAGTCTTACACCGCATGCCCGGGGCGAGATGACGTTATATACCGATAAAGAGGTTCGAGCAGCGGTTGAAGAGGCACATGCCCGCGGCAAACGAGTCTACACCCATGCCCGCTCATCTGATTCGGTTAAATATTGTATCCAAGCTGGGGTCGATATTATTGGACATGCGGATTTCATTAATGATGAAGTGTTCGAAATGCTTGTAGAAAATAAAGAGCATCACTTTGTCGTACCTGGTTTAAACTGGCTGGTGTCAACACTTGAGGAGGGAGCAAAGTATTTTGGACAAGAAGCCATCGATGCTACAGGCTATAAAGAAGGATTGGAAATCGCTCTATTCAACATGAATCGTTTGCATAAGGCAGGAGTTCGAGTTCTTCCTGGCGGTGATTACGGTTTTAAATGGTGTCCGCATGGCGGATATGCCCGCGACCTGGAGCATTTTGTTAAGCTAGTTGGGATGAATCCAATGGAAGCGATTGTTTCTGCTACAAAATATGGCGGTCAAATTATGGAAATGGAAGACAGAATTGGAACGATTGAGGTTGGAAAATTGGCTGACATTCTCGTAGTTGATGGCGATCCCTTAAAAGATATTTCAATTTTGCAAGACCATAGTAAGCTAAAAGTCATTTTAAAAGACGGAGAGTATGTTGTAAATACAATGGCTGTAAAAAGAAGCGCAGAAAGCCCGGTAGCATAAAAATAAATGATGATAAGGGGAAATGGTTATAAATACCATTTCCCTGTTTTGTTTTTCCATTTGTTTGCACCATTTATGGTCCCTAACGGTAAGCAAGAATGATACAGACATTCGTTGATAGATACAAGTGGAATTATGAAAAAACGGGTATTAACCTAGGGCATGTCTATCTCATCATACATATAGATACAGTACAACGATACTAGCGGGATAGATGAGAGGAGGGGGCATGAGCGGATAAAATAAATGATAAGTGAAGCTTTTTTAGGGAAAACGTTTGTTTGAAAGGAGAAAAATATGGTTCAGCCAATGGTTTGGATAACCATTTTATCTTTTTTGGGTACCATTGTATTTATTCTTTGGCGTCCCCGAGGTTTAAATGAAGCGATACCGGCTGCGGTAGGAGCGATTATTGTCTTACTAAGCGGGAGTGTCTCGGTATCAGACTTAGGCATCATCACAAATACAATCAGCGGTGCCGCGATCACCATCATCGCAACCATTGCGATGGCAATTGTTTTAGAAAGCTTTGGATTTTTTCATTGGATGGCTGAGAAGTTAGCCGCAAAAGCAAAAGGGTCGGGTATCCGATTATTCTGGTATGTTAATCTTTTATGTTTTTTAATGACACTCTTTTTCAATAATGATGGCAGTATCTTAATTACTACGCCAATCTTAGTTATGTTGTTGAACAATATGGGCTTAAAAAACCATCAAAAAATTCCATATTTGCTTTCTGGAGGTTTAATTGCGACAGCTTCTAGTGCTCCTATAGGAGTCAGTAATATTGTTAATTTAATTGCACTAAAAATTGTCCATATGACATTATATATGCATACAGCTATGATGTTCGTCCCGGCAACATTAGGTTTATTACTCTTAGTTGGACTCTTATTTCTACGTTTTCGAAGTATTCTGCCCAAAAATGTGCCAACGCTTGTTAGTGGTTTAACATTACCGTCATACCACCCGCTTAAAAAAGAACCTCCTCCGTATACATCAGAGAAAGAACGTTCAAAATTTATGCTGATTATCCTCCTATTCGTATTCGCTGTCCGTGTTAGCCTCTTTGTTGCTTCATTTCTTTCCATACCAATCTCGATTATGGCTGTTATTGGGTCAATGATTCTTTTAGGATGGCGGTGGGTATATTTAAAAATACCTCCAGGAGATATGCTGAAAAAAACACCGTGGTACATTATCGTCTTTGCCTTTTGTATGTATGTCATTATATATGGGCTTAATAATATCGGCTTAACAGAATGGTTAGTTGGAATCATGCATCCATTAGTTTCTGGGAGCCTGCTTCAGGCGAGTGTTCTAATGGGGGGGCTTCTGACGATCCTTTCCAATATCTTTAATAATCATCCAGCGCTAATGGTTGGTACACTTACCTTAACCCACATGAATCTCGATTTGTTGTCATTAAAAATCGCATACCTGGCTAATGTAATTGGCAGTGATATGGGATCATTACTTCTTCCAATGGGAACACTGGCAACACTCATGTGGATGCATATTGTGAAGAAGAGCAAAATTAGAATAACGTGGTGGGAGTATATTAAAATCACAGTTGTCGTGATTCCACCTGTTGTACTATTTACGTTAGTAGTTTTATATTTTTGGGTTTCCTGGCTCTTTGGGGGAGTCCTTCAAAACTAAGAAGGTAAAGAAATAGGCAAATGGTAGGTGACGTCCACTTGTTAAGAGCTGCTAATAAAAAATCCATCCCGTAATGACAGACGAGGATGGATTTTTTGCAGAAAAAGAATGGATGTTGATTTTGCCTAGAAACTATATCAATGACTAAAGCATTTTTTGGTATCTTGCAATATAATTGTCAAGTTGTTGACTGATTTGAATGGTTCTTATACTAGTTAGTCCTTCTTGGATGCCAATACGGATCATTTCTTTTCGAAGGGATTCAATTTTATTTCCCAGGGATACTATTTCATCAGTTTTTAGTAATGAAATCACTTTTTTGGCTCCTTTTTACAAAAATACATGATTAAATTTAACATTAATTTGTAAAAGAGTGTGTGATTTATAGCACTAACTTGCAAAAAAAAATCCGGCTTTTGGCCGGACAAACAAGTAAGGGGGTTTATGAAAAAGAGCTTTTCCGTTTCATATAATGATCATAACGAATAGAAATGAACAAAGTATGAACAACACATTAAGTTTTTTTAAATGATGAAAAAAATCTCCAAAATGAAAATTTTTAGGGCAAATTTATTTACAATTCCAACTTTTAAGAATAAATTCAAAGGTAACAAATTTATTTCAAAAAGGAAATTGTTTGAAATATTTTAGGAAAAAAATTGAATAAATCATTAACCAATAGGGGCTAATATAGTATATTATAATAATTAACTCCTTTTATATAAAAACTATATAGTGGATGTTTTAAAAGTTAGTTTTAATTAATTTAACCGTAGGTGGCACACATGATGACATAATCGATAATCTCAGTTTCTTTATGGTTATCCGTTGATCTAATAGATAACTAGTTTTGGAAAATATACTTACTATCTTTAAACCATTTTTGAGGTGAAAAGTTTTGCGGAAAAGTCATATCATAATCATCAGCAGTATTATCGGGATCATTGCAATCGGGTTTGCCGGTCTTTACTATTATCAATCAACCCGATTCAATTCAAATATTACGATTAATAATACAAATGTTGGGGGACTAACAGCTGATCAAGCTCTAAAAAAATTAAAATCAACAGTATTAACAAACAAAGTCTATGTTGGCAAAGAACAAATTATCGATGGAAACGATACGAAAATGGGCTTTACGGATCAAGACCTGCCAGTAGTTGAGAAACTGCTAAAGCAGCAGATGACGTTTTTTCCAAATTCCCATGCAAAAAATTATCCGTTGTCTCCAGGCAGTGAGGATCAGTATCGAAGCAATACATTGAAAAAGCAGGTAGAAGCAAAGCTTACGGAAATGAATAAAAGCTTACTGGCCCCACAAGATGCCGAGGCTCATTTGGTAAATGGAAGTGTTACAGTCTCTAAAAGTGTCGATGGGAAACAGTACGATGTGACAAGTCTTATGAAGGATTACCAGAATCAGGAATATAGCAGTGAAATCCATCTTAATCCTGTTTTCATCCTGCCTGTCAAAGCGAACAGTCCGATCATCAAAAAAGAAGAAAAATCGCTGCAGGAGCTTCAGCAGCGAACAGTAGAATATAAGGTACAAAACCAAGTATATTCATTAAAAGCAAGTGACCTAATTAAAAATGCCTCCGTGTCAAAAGATATGAAGATTACAGTTGATTCCGGGGATATTAAGAATAAGATAACTGAAATTAATAATTCACAATCCACACTAAATAAGGATTTCCAATTTAAGACACATACAGGGGCGGTCATCACCGTAAAAGGGAAATCCTACGGTTGGGCAATAAACGTCGTGGAAGAAACGAAGCGAATTCAAGAGGCCTTTGAAAAAGGTGAAAAATCGTTAGATGCTGATCATATTTATGGAATTGGATGGCGAACATACGGTACTGGCTATAATACGACAACAAACAATGGCATTGGTGATACCTATGCTGAAGTATCCATTCAGGAACAACATGCCTATTTCTATAAAAATGGTCAATTAGTAGTGGATACCAATGTGGTAACCGGCCGCCATAACACCAATGAAGATACAAACTCGGGAGTATGGTATATCGAATATAAAGAATCACCATCGGTTCTTAAAGGCAGCGAGGTAGGTAATGCGAATTACTCTGTTAAAGTAAATTACTGGGCACCTTTCACCTTGGGAGGCCAAGGGTTCCACGATGCCGGTTGGCGGAAAAACTGGGCAAGTGATGCCTACCTAACTGCAGGTTCAGGCGGCTGCGTGAATACTCCGCCAACTGTTATGCCAACTGTCTACAACAATCTCAGCCAAAACGAACCAGTTATCGTTTACTAAATAAAAAAGCAGGAACTTCTCGATTAAAGTTCCTGCTTTCTTTTTGGAATTAATGATGGTGCGAAAGGCTTCTGCGATACTGATATTGTTTCCACTGATAACGAATGAAGCAGCCTACACAGAATCCAAGGATGGCAACAAAGGCTGCAAGGGCCACCATAATGGTAAAGATATTCCCCAAAACGGTCCAATGTAATAGGTAACTGATGAATCCGCCCGCAAGACAAACAACGGAAATGACCTGATTAAATTGCTGCTGCTCCTTATCTTCGGGAATATATTCTGAAGGCTTTTTCTT
>JAUZQA010000010.1 GCA_030705665.1 Bacillota bacterium | reverse complement strand
CATCTGAGCTTAAAAACGCAGTTCCGGTCACGGAAAAGATTGTAAAAGTAACATCGAAAAAAATTGTTGTTGAAGCATCAACTATAAAAAGAGAGTTCCCTCGTCTGGAGGAAGAAGTCATAGAGCGGCCATCTGTCATTGTAGAATTAGACCCGCCTCGAAAACTGGATACAACCAAATTTTTTGAAGGGGCAAAAGCACTTAAAGAAGCAGGTATTGATGCCATTACACTGGCTGATAATTCACTAGCCTCCGTGAGGGTTTCCAATGAATCACTCGGTTATCTTGTAAAATCAAAATTTGGGATGAGGCCATTGATTCATATTGCCTGCCGTGACCGTAATATCATTGGCTTACAATCTCATTTAATGGGACTTCATACATTGGGCCTGCATGATGTTCTGGCTATCACTGGTGACCCTGCCCGAGTTGGGGATTTCCCTGGGGCTTCATCCGTTTATGATGTTTCTTCATTTGAATTAATACAAATGATCAAGCAGTTAAATGAAGGTTTGTCATTCTCGGGAAAAGACCTCGGTCAAAAAACAGATTTCAGTATTGCTGCGGCCTTTAATCCTAATGTTCGTACGCTTGATAAAGCCGTCAAACGGTTAGAAAAGAAAATTGAATATGGTGCCGATTATTTCATTACCCAGCCGGTCTTTTCAGAAGAAAAATTAATTGAAGTTTCTGAACATACCAAAGGGCTGAAAGCACCTATCTATATCGGTTTAATGCCATTACTGAGCCATAAAAATGCAGAGTTCCTTCATAATGAAGTACCTGGCATCAAAATTTCTGAAACGATTCGCGAGCGAATGACAAGATTTAAAGATGATCCAATCAAAGCAGGCCGGGAAGGAATCGAGATTACTAAATCGTTAATTGATACTGCCCTCGATCTGTTTAATGGAATTTATTTGATCACACCATTTTTACGTTATGAGTTAACGGCTGAGTTAGCCAAATATACGCGTGAGCGGGCAATTAAATTAGGGAGGGTTAACGACCATGCCGAAAGTACTTTTAAGTGAACAATTAAAAAAACGCATCCTGGTAATGGACGGTGCTATGGGTACCATGCTGCAACAAGCCGATCTTACTGCCAAGGACTTTGGCGGCGAACAATATGAAGGCTGTAATGAAAACCTTAATTTAACCGCACCTTCTGTCATTGCAACCATTCATCAACAATACTTGCAAGCTGGTGCCGATATCATCGAAACAAATACATTTGGCGGTACAAATATTGTTCTTGATGAATATGGACTCGGGTTTAAAGCCTATGAGATTAATAAAGTCGGTGCCCAAATTGCCGTACAGGCAGCTCGTCAGACATCTACAGAAGAGTGGCCGCGCTTTGTTGCGGGCTCAATGGGACCCACTACTAAAACATTGAGCGTCACAGGCGGAGTAAGTTTTGACAGATTGGCCGAAGCCTATGAAGAGCAAGCGATTGGTTTAATCGACGGCGGTGTCGACCTCTTGCTACTCGAAACAAGTCAGGATATGTTAAATGTGAAGGCTGGCTTTGTTGGAATTCAAAGAGCCTTTGAAAAAACGGGTAAAAACTTACCATTAATGATTTCCGGTACGATTGAACCAATGGGAACGACTCTTGCAGGGCAATCAATCGAGAGCTTCTATATTTCTGTTGAACATATGCATCCGATTGCTGTCGGGTTAAACTGTGCAACCGGTCCAGAATTCATGCAGGATCATATCCGCTCACTTTCAGGTATGGCTTCTACTTCAGTAATCTGCTACCCGAATGCCGGGCTTCCCGATGAAGATGGACACTATCACGAAACACCTGACAGTCTTGCGAAAAAGCTTGCTGATTTCGCAGAGCATGGCTGGCTGAACATTGTAGGCGGCTGCTGCGGTACAACACCGGAACATATTAAGGCCATTTCCCAAGCTGTGAAAAACTACCAGCCTCGTGAAGCTAAAACAAATACTTTTCATATGGTTTCCGGGATCGAACCATTTGTCTATGATGATCCAACATTACGGCCAATAATGGTTGGTGAACGTACCAACGTTATTGGGTCACGTAAGTTTAAGAGATTAATCACCGAAGGAAAATTTGAAGAAGCATCGGAAGTTGCCAGAGCCCAAGTAAAAGGCGGCGCCCATGTCATCGACATCTGCTTAGCTGACCCAGATCGCGAAGAGCTTGTCGATATGGAAAACTTTATTAAGGAAGTTGTTAAAAAAGTCAAGGTTCCTTTGGTCATTGACTCAACCGATGAGAAAGTAATTGAAGCTGCCCTGAAATACTCACAAGGGAAAGTAATAATTAATTCCATTAACCTTGAGGATGGCGAGGATCGTTTCAAGGCAATTGTACCGCTGATACATCGCTACGGTGCAGCTGTCGTTGTGGGAACGATTGATGAAAAAGGAATGGGTGTTACCGCTGAGCGGAAATTAGAAATCGCCAAACGTTCATGTGATTTGCTCGTTCATCAATATGGCCTCAACCCGCAGGATCTTATCTTTGATCCATTGGTATTCCCAGTAGGTACTGGAGATGTGCAGTATATTGGCTCTGCTAAGGCAACTGTCGATGGCATCCGTCTGATTAAGGAAGCCTTGCCTGAAGTGCAGACCATCCTTGGCATCAGCAATGTTTCATTTGGCCTGCCCCCAGTTGGCCGCGAAATTTTAAATTCTGTCTTTTTATACCATTGTACCCAGGCAGGACTCGATTACGCGATCGTGAACACAGAAAAGCTGGAACGCTTTGCTTCCATTTCTAAAGAAGAAGTTGCTTTGGCAGATGACCTCTTGTTTAATACAACCGACGAAACATTAGCTACCTTTACCGAGTTTTACCGCGGGAAAAAGAAAGAAGCTAAAACCACGACCCTTGATATGAGCTTAGAAGAAAGACTTGCCTATTATGTTGTGGAAGGAACAAAAGAAGGGTTAATTCCTGACCTTGAAGAAGCACTTGCCATTTATCCGGCACCATTGGATATTATTAATGGGCCATTAATGGACGGGATGAAAGAAGTCGGACGTCTTTTTAACGACAACCAGCTAATTGTTGCCGAAGTGCTGCAAAGTGCCGAAGTCATGAAGGCAGCAGTATCGTTTTTAGAGCCTCATATGGAAAAAGGGGATGTATCAGCCTCGAAGGGAAAGGTCATTCTAGCCACTGTTAAAGGTGATGTCCATGATATCGGTAAAAACCTTGTGGATATTATTCTTAGCAATAACGGTTTTAATGTCGTCGATCTCGGAATTAAAGTAACACCAAATGACCTAATTCAAGCCATTCGCAAGGAAAAGCCTGATATGGTCGGCCTTTCAGGCTTATTGGTCAAATCCGCCCAGCAGATGGTGCTGACAGCTCAAGATATGAAAGAAGCCGGTATTTCATTGCCAATCCTTGTTGGCGGCGCCGCCCTTTCTCGCAAATTTACAGAAACAAGGATTTCCAAGGAATACGATGGTCTCGTTCTTTATGCCAAAGATGCGATGAACGGGTTATCACTTGCAAATAATGTTCAATCGCCAGAGGAATATCAACAGCTCTTAGTGGAAAAACAAGAGAAATTGGCTTCCTTAGAGTCTGTTGGAAATCGTGTAACCCAGTCTTCTGTCACCACAGCGGTTAAACCAAAAATTACAGTTTCGACAGAGGTTCCAGTATTCGTTCCAAAGGATACGAAACGTCACGTGCTTAAAACATATTCACTCTCCCATATTGAGCCATATATTAATATGCAAATGCTAATCGGACATCATCTGGGTGTTAAAGGAAAGATTTCTAAGTTACTTGCGGAAAAAGACGAAAAGGCAATAAAAGTAAAAGAAACGGTAGATGAGCTTCTTCAAGAAGCAAGCCAAAACAATTGGATTACACCGAATGCCGTATATCAATTTTTCCCTGCTCAATCAGAAGGTAATAAAATTTATATTTACGATCCACAGCAACAAGACAAAATTATTGAAACCTTTGATTTTCCTCGTCAGGAAACGGAGCCATTTTTATGTTTAGCTGACTTTATTAAATCAGTCGGAAGCGGTGTGAAGGACTATGTTTGCTTCTTTGCAGTTACTGCCGGCCGAGGCATTCGCGAAAAAGCTGATCATCTCAAGCAGGAAGGACGTTTCCTTGAAAGTCATGCACTCCAGTCATTGGCACTTGAGTCTGCTGAAGGTTTTGCTGAACTAATTCACAGACAAATCCGCGACCGTTGGGGGTTCCCTGACCCGCTCGATTTTTCGATGCAGGATCGTTTTGCGTGTCACTATCAAGGACAAAGATTTTCTTATGGATACCCGGCCTGCCCTGAAATTGAAGACCAAAAGAAACTGTTTGGCTTGATTCAGCCAGAGGAAATAGGCATTCAATTAACCGATGGATTTATGATGGAACCAGAAGCCTCTGTTACAGCAATGGTCTTTGCCCATCCAGAGGCACGTTATTTTAATGTTTTGAAATAGTTTATGTTTGAGGGCCCGCTTGGTTTTTAAGTCCAGGCGGGTTTTTTCATTTATTGACAAATTTGTTACAATTTTATATAGTTACCTAGGTAACTAATTGTATATAGGGAGGATTCTCCTTCATGGAACAACATGAATTATTTCATACACTTCACCAGCTTTCCCGCCAGCTTATGAACAGACTAAATGACGAATTGAAAAAGCATGGATTGTATCATGCGCAATGGTCGGTGATCTTTACTTTAAAAAATAAAGGGTCACTTACACAAAAACAGCTATGTGAGTATCTGTCAATTGAAGCACCACCTCTGACCAGAACGATTCAAAGATTAGTCAAACTGGACTATGTAAGACAAGTTCAAGGCCAAGACCGCCGTGAAAAATTTATTGTCTTAACAGAGAAAGCACTTAGAGAATATCCAGTTTGGGAAAAAACCGTACTTGACTTTAATCAGTCGTTATTAAAGCCACTTTCAAACACATCTCAACAAGAATTGTATGAACTTTTACATACATGGATAAAACAATTACCTCAATGAAAGGAGTCCATCCATGAACAAACCAAAACTTTGGACAAAAGATTTTATTAGTGTTTCCTTAAGCAATTTTTTTCTTTTTAGCACCTTTTATTTCTTGCTCGTTACCCTGCCTGTTTTTTCAATCGACCATTTTCATACCAGCTCATCGGAAGCAGGATTAATGACAACGGTATTTCTAATCTCAGCCATCATTTCTCGTCCATTTGCCGGAAAATGGATTGAACGATCTGGTTTTAGAAATGTACTTATTACAGCCCTGCTTGTTTCTCTTTTATCATCCTTTCTTTATTTTTTCCCAAAAACCATTACTACTTTTTTAATACTTCGTTTTATACATGGTATTGGCTTTGGAATGGCTACAACTGCCGCTGGAGCAATCGTGGCCACCACCATTCCAACATCTCGGCGCGGAGAAGGAATGGGTTATTTTATTATGTCAACCAATCTGGCAATGGTTCTTGGTCCATTCATTGGCCTGACTGCCATTCAGAACTGGGGCGCGAACATCCTGTTTGCCATTAGTATTGTTGCGGCAGCAGCTGCTTTTGTTACCGGCATTATGATCAAAATTCCTAAAAATGTACAAAGACAAGCGAATAAAACACAAAGTTTTTCATTTAAAAGCCTATTTGAAGCTTCAGCTGTTCCCATTTCAATTGTTGGTGCTTTTTTTGCGATTATTTATTCGTCTTTGTTATCCTTTGTTTCGGTATATGCAAGCGAAATTCATTTAGGCAGCGTATCAAGTCTATTTTTTGTCGTCTATGCCATTGTCCTTTTGGCAGCAAGGCCTTTTACGGGCAGAGGGTTTGATCTTTTTGGAGCAAATAAAATTGTTTTTCCTTCAATTGTTTTCTATGCCCTTGGCATACTCTTGCTAAGCCAAACTCAAGGTGCTGGGAGCTTTTTAACTTCTGCTGGATTAATTGGATTAGGCTGGGGATCCATTTTCCCGATTTTACAAACGATCGCCATTCAGGATGCGCAGCCGCATCGGAAGGGTATTGCCACGGCTACCTTCCTATCCATTTATGATACAGGGATGGGTCTTGGCTCCTTAATTGTAGGGATCATAGCTGCTCACACAGGTTTCCGCTCGTTATATTTGATTGGTTCCATATATGTAATATTGGGGATCTTTCTCTATTACGCTCTATTTGCTCGTCATCGGGTTTCTCCAAAAAAACAGAGTATCAAACAGCAAACAAGACTGGAAGCAAAGTAACACGCGGAATTTTTTTTCTATGGATGGACACATACTAAAGCTGCAAATAAAATTTTCCAATCGATCAAGCTGGATTATTTTACATGATTATATTACCTAAGTTATAATTCTTATATAAAAATAATTATAAATGTAGGAGGGATTTTTAATGTTTGATATTGTTATTGTGGGATCTGGACCAGCAGGTGGAAGTGCTGCTGTATTTGCAGCTAAATCTGGTAAGAAAACATTAGTAATCGATAATGATAAAAGTGTAACAAAGCGTGCCTGGATGGAAAACCATTACGGTGTACTGGAAATTTCAGGACCAGACATGATTGAAACAGGAAAAAAACAAGCAGGCAAATTTGGTGCAGAATTTGTCACAGCTACTGTTACAAATGTTAGCAAAACAGATGCTGGTGTGAAAGTAGTAACAGATCAAGGTGAATACGAAGCAAAACATGTAATCCTTGCTACAGGCTTTGCTGTTGACCTTGCTGAGGCAGCAGGATTAAACACAAAACCAGGAACAGAGCCACGCGTAAAAACAATCATTGATGTTGATGCAAATGGTAAAACAAATGTAGCTGGAATTTGGGCTGCTGGTACTGTTGCAGGTGTAAGTGTACATACCATCGTAACAGCTGGTGACGGTGCAAAAGTTGCCATCAATGTAATTAGTGAACTTAATGGTGAACGCTATGTTGATCATGACGTTTTAAAAGCCTAATAAATATAAAAAAAGGTCGTTAGTAATTTACCAGCTAACGATCCTTTTTTATTTGGCTGTGTTAAAGGAAATTGTTGATTTTTAAACCCTGTTGATCGGAGCGGAAATCAACAACCTAATCGAACACAGCCAAGTATTTAAGAAAAAAACGCTTAAAATCGTTAATTAACAGTCTTTATGCCAAAAGTCTTTTTTCATGCCAATATGGATAGCAAATTATTAAAATTCCACCTATTTTTTTCATTTTACCTGAGTTTTTTCCTGCTAAAGTTGACTTTTCGCATTTTGATTTTACATCAAAAAATAAGTACGATAGAAGAAAAAAGGGTGATGCAGGCAATGAAAAAAGTAGTAAGCCGAGAATGGTTCAGCACAAGAGATAAAATAGGCGGAACATTAAAAACTGAATTGTGCAGCCATGACGATCATACATACACAGCAATCTCATTTTATTGGCAAGATG
This sequence comes from Bacillota bacterium, assembly GCA_030705665.1. The sequence continues at coordinate 11,856 of JAUZQA010000010.1, read as the reverse complement.
AAGATGGGGACTGCTACGGTGCGGCAACTGGAACAAACCCTCAAAAAATAGTGAAACAATCCCGTAAAAAATTAAGAAAAGAATGGAAAGAAGAACAGCAGTATCGAAAAGAATACCCTGCACCTACCTGGTACGGTAAACTGATCATGGCAAATGGAGATATAAGTTACAACAAAGCAAAATTTTAATCTAATTTAAAAAGGAACGCACAATTTAAATATGCGTTCCTTCTTTATTTCCAGTTTATTCCCCTTGATGGTGCGATTTATTTGGCAGCCTGCCGCCCGGATTTCCATCGCCCTGCCTTTTTCTATTTTTTTCATCCTTTTTTTGTTTTTCATGTAACTTTTGCACAAATTCATGTGTGTTTTCCATATTAACCCCTCCATAGAAATAGTAGCAATCACTTTGTTACTATCTCCAATTATGGCTGAGAACATGTACTAACGTTCGATCTGGACTTGGTTTAGTTCCCCCATTTCCTGTTCATGAAATTGAATCGTCCGATTGATGAAGTCAATAATGAGTGACAGGTATTCCACATTATATTAGAATTAATTTTAGCTTAATTATCGAGATCATTCATTCCATCTTTACAAAGTTAAGAAATAGATTCAAAGGAGCCTGATATGATAAAAAAAGATAGCAATTTAAAGCTAGTAGTAGCGGGATTATTATTGGGGATTTTAATGTCGGCAATGGATAATACCATTGTAGCGACTGCAATGGGAACAATCGTCTCCGACCTTGGAGGATTTGACAAATTCATTTGGGTCACATCTGCATATATGGTTGCTGTAATGGCTGGTATGCCGATCTTTGGGAAACTTTCCGATATGTATGGCCGAAAGCGATTTTTCATCTTTGGTTTAGTTGTCTTTTTGATTGGCTCTGCATTATGCGGAATTGCCCAAAGTATTGTTCAATTAAGTATCTACCGTGCGATTCAGGGAATTGGCGGTGGTGCCCTGATGCCGATTGCCTTCACCATTGTTTTTGATATTTTCCCTCCGGAAAATCGTGGTAAAATGACTGGCTTACTTGGAGCTGTTTTTGGTGCCTCTAGCGTATTGGGACCTTTACTGGGTGCGTATATTACCGATTATATCAGCTGGCATTGGGTATTTTACGTAAATGTTCCGATTGGAATTGTCTCCCTCTTCTTGATCGGCCGTTTCTATCAAGAATCTCTCCAGCATTCTAGACAAAAAATTGACTGGATTGGAGCTATTACACTTGTCATCTCCGTTGTCAGCCTTATGTTTGCTCTTGAGCTAGGCGGTAAAAAGTATGATTGGAATTCTGGACAAATTCTTAGCTTATTTGCCGGCTTTTTCATTTTTTTTGTTGCTTTTTTCATTGCCGAGCTAAAAGCAAAGGAACCAATTTTACCATTATGGCTCTTTAAAAAGCGATTATTCGCCACTTCTCAGTTTCTTGCATTTTTATATGGTGCAACCTTCATTATCCTGACTGTTTTTATTCCGATCTTTGTTCAAGCCGTGTATGGCGGGACTGCTAAAAATGCAGGATTAATCTTAACACCGATGATGTTAGGGTCTGTTGCTGGCAGTTCGGTTGGCGGAATTTTCCTGACAAAAACATCATTTCGGAACCTAATGTTTATTTCAATTATTTCCTATATTATTGGGATGGTTTGCTTAGGAACAATGACACCCGATACAGCACGTTACTTATTAACGATTTACATGATTCTGGTAGGATTCGGCGTTGGTTTTTCATTTTCATTACTGCCAACAGCATCCATCCACAATCTCGAACCGAAGTTTCGCGGGTCGGCAAACTCAACCAATGCTTTCTTACGTTCGTTTGGTATGACTATCGGGGTCACGATTTTTGGAACAATCCAAAACAATTTGTTTACTGATAAGTTAAAAGATGCTTTTAAAGGAATGCAAGGCGGCGGTGGGAGCACCATGTTTAAAATGAATGACCCAAGGCAAATTTTTGAAGCAAGTGAGCGCTCCAAAATTCCAAGCTTCATTTTAAATAAAATTGTCCAGGCAATGTCCGACTCTATTACTCACACTTTTATGTTAACCTTAATTCCAATTGCGATTGCTGCCATTACGATCTTCTTTATGGGAAAAGCGAAAGTAGAAGGAGTTAAAAAAGCTGCAAGCTAATGAAACCACACCGATTGGTGAGCCCCACTTGCACTTATGCTTTTCATATGCAAAAAGTTAAACCAACTTGGTTCACCAAGTTGGTTTTTTATTCGAATAATGCGTTTTTTTCAAGTAATGCTAAATGTAGAAGAGTCCATTATTTGATTTGTATTTTCCCATTACCACCCTTTCTGATCATACTTTTTTCAAACTTATTCATATACATTAGCTTATCTGCCTTTCGAACGATATTAATGATGCTCTCTTGATCAGACAAATAAGCATGTCCAAAACTTACTGAAACTTCAAGCCCCTGCTGTCTCCAAAGTTCATTCTGCAGCAAGAGCATCTTACTAACTTCCCTATAAACATCAGCGTACTCCTCAAAAGGGGCAGATACAACTAAAATAAATTCATCGCCGCCATAACGAAAGATCCTATATTTCCTCGTCATTACAGTTTTAACGTGATGGACAAATTCCTTTAGAATCCCATCTCCAAATTCATGACCATATGTGTCATTCATCATTTTGAAGTTATCCAAATCAGACATAAAAATAATACCTGACCGAGCAGCATCCTTCCTGTCCTGACGATTTTGATACTCTTCCCATGCCATTCGGTTTTCAGCACCTGTAAGCACATCTATATACACTTTTTCTTCAATGTCTTTTAGTTTTTGGAAATAGGTAAAAGCTTGATAGATTGAGATTAGCAGTAAAATGACGAGCAATATGCCTGGTACACTATAAACCCTAAAAATCAGAAACATTAAAATTCCTAAAATATAAGCACAGAAATAACCCCAATTTAGGTCCTTCTTGATTAGAGCGATCTGTTTCAAAAAACTTCTTTGCTTCCGTTGTGCCACAATAAACGCTGCTACAAGGCGATTGAAGCAAAAATGGACAAAAAGACAGACTGTAATGGCGAGGTAGGTAACGAGGTTAACAGAATACTCTACGTTTATTATGTCACGAGCAAAGCCTGCAGCAAAGATCCCTATTGCCAAATGGCCAATTGTAAGGGAAAAACGATTAAAAAACCCTTTTCGATTCCAAGCAACAAATATAGTTCCAGGGATCGCAACAAGAATAACAAGTTTGTAATCGAAATATAAGAGTGAGAATAGAATAAAGGCCATTCCCGGGCGCCAGTTGGCCCCGCTTGGAAGGGTTACAGCTAATGGAGAAAAAAACAAATAAAATAAGGAGAGAGCAATTAGGTTAAAGATAATCTTTTCATCATTGATCACAAATAGCTCTCTTAAACCAACACAAATTGACAAAAGGCCTATTGAACGAATCAATATAAATGAAAACCGTCTTTTTAGTCTTTTTTCCATTATAATAAGCCCCTTAATTTTCTGTGTCCCTTATTATTATAGGTATATATTCCTATTATACAGAAGTTTTTACCACTTTACTTGAAATTTTTTTACAAAAATTAGTATATTACTATAATTGAAGGATATCTGAGTTCTGATTTTCCTCAAAACAAGCTCATAAAAAAGAAGGTGCCTTTACAAGGGGCTCCTTGTTCAGACATCCTTCTAATGAATTAGGCTTTAATATCTTTTCCTTCTTCAACTATGTGAAAAAGGAGATGGGCAAGATGGTGAATCGGCCCATATTCCTCTTCTTCTTCATCATCTGTTTCTTCATCATATCCCATGTCATTTAAATAAAGTGCTGTAAATTCGTAGAAATCCTCTAAGCGGAAGGCATAACATCCAGTTGGTTCTTCCTTTTCTTCTTCATACTGCAGAACAAGGTATGAAATGACCCCATCAACATCTGCTGCATCAAAAAATACAAACAATCCAATATTTGTTTCCAATTCAAATAAGTGCCTTGTTCCACCTTCTGTTGCTTTTTCAAAATCCTCTTTATTTAATTTTTGAATTTGCATTGCGTCAACATCATCTTCCTGGTGGAAACTAACCACAAATGATTGCATCTTCATTCCTCCTTATTACCGAACTTTTTAAACACATAGTTATAGAATACCCTATTATTCTGTTTTATTTCACCTTTTTTAAACTTTCTTATTTTCATCTTTTTCTATTTCCTTCAGATCATCTTGATAATGTTCATTTAAGAAAGGATTTTCCGTTGTTGCAAAATTAACAGACAGTAAGCTCATCTCTGGCTCCATCCCGTATAGGCCTTTATATAATTGATCTGTTATCTCACCACTTTCAAACATCGGTTCTTTTTCGTCCCTCGTCATGTTTATTGCTCCTTTCGAAAAAATCTTTTCTCTAGCTTTTGTGGATTTATATTTTTTATTCGGCTTCTGTTCATTTTCCAATAGGTACTACAGATGCCTGTGCAAAAAAATAAAGCCCGGCCTCCTATCAAGATTTAACAAAGAACGGAAAATCTTGATAGGAGGACAGGCTTGTTATTAGTTTCAAAAGTATTTCTTTTTCCAAAAGATAAAGGCCGTTAAGGTTGTTAAAAATCCGGAAATTACTAATGGTGCAAAATATGAATGGTGAGCATGCTGAAATGGGATATCAACGTTCATCCCATAGAAGCTTGCCACCATCGTTGGAAATGATAAGATAATCGTAATTGATGTTAAAAACTTCATCACAATGTTTAAGTTATTCGAAATAATCGAGGCAAAAGCGTTCATCATCCCGCTTAAAATGGAACGGTAGGTTTCTGCCATTTCAATTGCCTGTGTTTTTTCAATAATAACGTCTTCTAATAAGTCCTTGTCTTCCTCGTACATTTTCAAATAATTGAAGCGAAGGAGCTTATCCAATACCACTTTATTTGATTTTAGCGAGGTCGTAAAGTATACCAAACTTTTTTCTAAAGCTAAAAATGCGTATAATTCCTTATTTTTTAATGATTGATGAACTTCACGTTCAATTTCATTTGTTTTCTTATTAATTTGTTTAAGATAACGTAAATAATAGGAAGAAATGGCGAATAAAATTTGCAGGGCAAATCTGGTCTTTTTAAATGTAAAAAATTCTTTGATCCGATTTTTTCTAAAGTCCTCCATAATGGGTGAGTCCTTTAACGATACAGTGATTAGGCAATCATCTGTAAGTACGATTCCAACCGGGATAGTTTCGTAAAATGGAAATCCTGAATCATCATGAGTAATATAAGGGTAGTCGACGATGATATATACTTGACCGTCTTCTCGTTCAATCCTTGGACGTTCTTCATCGTCCAAAGCATCTTTGATTAAGTCAACGGAAATGTCTGCATCCAGTGCAACTCGATTAATTTCTGCTTCTGTTGGGGCATACATATTCACCCAGCAGCCTTTCGAAATCACATCAACTGATTCTAACGCCTTTCCCTCATTGCTTTTATAAATCTCTAACATGCATTAAACCTCCTCACTGTCTTGAGAGGAAGTCAGCTTACCTTATTCAGAGCTGATATTCTTGTAGAATCCAATTCGTTCAATTGAAGGAAATTGACTTCCCCTCGCCTATTAGGGTCTGGGTCTATGGGAAAACTCAACAATATCAACTCCTCTCTTGTCTAAAATAACGTATATGCACACTACTTTATCATAAACCCAAATACAAGAAAGCACAAACCTGTTTTTAAAGAAAATTGGCTATTCTTTTGGATAATAAGGGTTAATGTGTATTAACACTTCTTTTATATTATCGTATTTACTCATTAATCTTTCCTTTATTTTTTTGGAGAGATCATGTCCCTGCTTGATCGTCATGTTGTGGTCAATGGCAATCCGTAAATCAACAAGAACATAATGACCGTGTTCTCTTGCCCTAAGGCGGTCGATTCGCTTTACTTCTGGAAATGTTAAGATAATTGAAACGTAATCTTGAAGGGTTTCTTGATTAATACTCCGCTCTAACAAAATGTGAAAAGCCTCTGTCAACATCGTTTTTGAAATTCTAAAAATAAGGTAGGCGACAAAAATACTGGCTACTTTATCTCCATAAAGTAAAAACCTCAGGTCAACTCTTTCCCCAATAATTGAAATCAACACACCTATGGTAGCGGCAATGGACGCAACAATATCTGCCTTATGATCAATTGCAATGGCTTCAATCGCTTTGCTATTGTTTTGTCTAGCCACCTTAAGAGATGTTCGGTATAAAACAAACTTTGCAAGAAAGGAAAAAAAGGCAACCCACATGGCTAAAAAGCTAGGTGATTCGATCTTTTGGAAGAAGCCCATAACCCCTTCGTACACGACATACAGCGCAACCATAAACAGGATGATGCCGATAATACCAGATACAATTACTTCCGCTTTACCATGTCCATATGGATGTTCTTTGTCCGCGGGCTTATTAGAAATTTGAATAACCAGTAAAACGATAACGGAGGCAAAAACATCTGCAGCAGAGTGAATACCATCAGCAAAAACTGCACCACTATTCCCGATTAATCCAAGAATGATTTTTCCTAAAGTCAGTATGATATTACTAATTAAACTAATCCATGCTATTTTATTAGCAAGAGCTTCCTTCTGTTCCATTCGCTTAACCACCTCGGGTTACTTTTCTTTAACCATCCCAAAACAAGTATAGGTGGCTTTCTAGGTATCATTTGCTGCATTTCTTGCTTATTTTGAAAATGCTTACTCCTATTTTAACTCAATTTTCTCCATTTTTCCCGTTTATTTCACCTGTTACCATTTCCTGCTCCTCCTCAACTGTAATTCTTGTAATTTGATCTTGAAGCAAGTGAAAAGCCTCATTTAATTCCTCTCTTGAAGGAAATTCCTTTTTTTGATTCATGGTTTAACCTTCTTTCTCCTATGGAAGTATATTGAAAAAAATGAAACGAGTAATCCTTCCTTAATTGGTAAAAAATACGTTTGTAAAAAGTCTTTTAAAAAAGGAGTGCTTATGAAATGGGCGAAAAAGTTCCTAATGAGAGCCGGAGTGTTGCTGGAAGGGTTTATGATCCAAGTGATTATCAAAAAACGGACCAACTGTCCTCCGGTCTTGCCGAAACTCACGAGCAATTTAGTGATGCTTACATGGAAGGCGAAATTGGCGCTGTGATCAACAATAAAAACAGTAAAGAAAAGGGTCAAATTCCTGAAACATAAAAAAATGACTACCATAGAAAACAGCTCTCTATTTTGAGAACTGTTTTCTTTTTTTAATCATGGTCTACATAAGGGTCATGCTCATACGCTGGCAAATCTCCAAAAATCGTCATAACTCCATCTTCATCCAATGCTGCTTCATATTGTTCATGCTGTTGATTAGGATAGACGGTCACATTTTTCCCATACATATCATTACCTACGAAATTTTCAAAATCCTCCACATAACCAACATTCTCATCGGATTCAATGTAGATATCCTGGTAATCATCCTGAGAAAAGGCTAAATCGGAAGGCGTTTCAGATGTTCCCCACTGGGCCACTGTTTGCCAGGAATCCTCTGCGTCAAAGGCGACAGTTTCATGCTGCCTGTCCATATCAAACTTGCCCCATGGCGGCATCAATACTCCTTCCTCTAATGGGCGAGTATGGTCTGTAATTTGGTCTGGACTATGCTCTTTACAATAAAGCGTATTAGGTAAAGCCTCTAATCTTTCCAATGGAATATCTTTTCCGCAAACCTGACATTTTCCATATGATCCATTTTCCATTGTTTCTAAGGCTTGGTTGATATTGCCTAGTTCAAGCTTGTAGTGTTCTTCAAGGGCAATATCCTTTTCACGCTCATACAAATCGGTTCCTTCATCAGCTGGATGATTATCGTAACTGGATAATTCCCCCATTGATTCATGGTAATGACCGCGGTTTAGTCCAAAGTTATCATTTTGTTTAAGATGCTCCTCTAAATCCTCTTTATCCTTAAGCAATTGCAAGCGGAGCTCAGCAAGTTTCTGTGTCGACAGCATCAGTCATTACTCCCTTCAAAAAGCTTCATAAGTTGTTTTATATATGATGAACGTTGTTTCGTATTACATCTTGTACCTTGTTATTTTCAAGTTTTTAACGAATGATTATGTAACAAATCAGCAATTCCATCAAAATCCTAATTAGAACTTTCCCTAGATGGAATAAGTCCCATATATGAGTGTATCTTAAAAACGTGAACTTATTTTAGTCATAAGGAGGGGTTTTATGGTAAATGAAGACTTCGAAAAGTTTAATAAAGTACAGCAGCAGCATCAAGGAGAATATCTTGGTACTGACAGAAAGCAACAGCCTGGTTTGAATGATGCAGAGTATAATAATCAGGAAATAACAGACAAAGCGATCGGAGCAACAGGAAGAAATACAGAGCTAAAATCATAAAGAAAAAGCTGGCAAATTTTTTTGCCAGCTTGCTTCACCCAAATAGAGCATTACACGCTTGAATTCCAAAATAAATCCCAAAACCAATCAAAGAAAACCCTGAAAGAAAAGAAATAAGCACGAGCAAACTTGGCGTTAGATACTTTTTAAAGCTGCTTGAGATACCTGCCATTGTAAAATCCCAAAGCAATAAGCCAATAAAAATGGCACTGCTGTAAAGAATAAGCTCGCCGCTTTCATAGGAAGCAGCTGCCTTTGCCAAAATAGACCCATAAATCCCCAGCCAAAAAAGAATCGTTAAAGGGTTGGAGATAGACATAAAAAATCCCGATAATAATGATTTGATTAACGGTTCTGTATTCCTGTACTTTTCTAAATTAACTTTTCCAGCATTAATCATACTTTCCACACCTGTATAAAATAGAACAAAACAGCCAAACGACCATAGAAATGTTTTCATAAAGGGTGTGCCAAGAAACTGGTGAACACCTATGTAAACAGCTAACATATATATTGCATCAGCAAGTACAGCCCCAACACCGACAAACCATGCATGCATAAATCCATTTCGAATCCCACGGTCAATTTGCGCTGCATTGATTGGCCCTATTGGAGCCGCTAAAGATAATCCTAATAAAATATAGCTTAAAAATACGTTCATCCCTAAACCCCCCGCGAATAAAAAGCTTGTCTACCAATTTTTATTCACTTACGGGAAGTTGTACCACTAAAAAAAGAAAGTGCCTCCAAAAAAAACGAAAGCACCTTGCTGCCTATTTTGTTTCTGAGGCATCCCTCAGCTGATTAAATGGAAATAATTCATCCCCAGGTGTAGCTTTTTTCTTTAAATGACCTGGTAAAGCCAGACTAAATGTATCGATATCGATTGAATATTTAGGACGATGTTTTGACTCCTTGTAAATCTTCCCAATATATTCCCCAATTATTCCAATCGCAATTAGCTGCAATCCCCCGATTAGCCATATGGATGTAATCAAGGATGTCCAGCCTGTCTGGGTTTCCCCTAAAAACTTCAATGCTAAAAAATATACCCCAAACAATAGACTTACAAAAAAAGAAACAAGGCCGATCAAAAGGACAGCTCTTATTGGGGTTACGGAAAAGGAGGTAATCCCATCAAAAGCAAATGCCAGCATTTTTTTTAACGGATACTTTGTTTGACCCGCCTTTCTGATTTTACGATCATAGAAGACCTTTGTTGATTGAAAGCCAATCAACGGAACAATTCCTCTTAAAAACAAATTTGCTTCTTTAAAACGTTCTAATTCAGAAATAGCCCTCCTGCTCATAAGTCGGAAATCAGCATGATTATAAACAAGGTCCACGCCCATTTTTTTCATCAGCTTATAAAAGCCTTGGGCTGTACTCCTTTTAAAAAAAGTATCATTTTCACGACATTTTCGCACCCCATACACAATTTCATTACCCTCAGTAAATTTTTGAATAAACTCACGTATCACCTGAATATCATCCTGCAAATCTGCATCAATCGAGATCACGCAATCCGAATAATCCTTTACTGTGAATAACCCAGCCAGTAATGCATTCTGATGCCCAACATTACGTGACAGCTTTAAACCGTGAACATGTTCTTTTCTTAGTCCTTCCTTGTAGATGATTTGCCATGTTTCATCTTTACTGCCATCGTCGACAAAAAGAAGCCTGCTGCGGTTAGAAACAAGCCTTTCGTTTACCAAATCAATCAGTAAATTATTTAATTCAAAAATCGTCTCCGGTAAAACATCTTCCTCGTTATAACAAGGAACAACGATCGTTAGAATCGGTTCAATCATTTGCCGTTCACCTCGAAAGCTGTTATTTATTTATAAGTTTTACATAGGACTTGAAAATTATTCTTTTTATTTGGTAAAAATTCACACAAAAAAAACACCCTCTGCACAATAAGAAGGTGTCGGGTTGTGTTAAATGTTAAACAACATTACTGACTAACTATCGTACTATAAGCATTTAAAAGGAGATCAAGCTTTTGGCTGCATTGAACTACTGTCGGGTTAGAATATCCATATTGGTGTGCCAATACGATCATTTCTAACCTTGTTTTTTCGATATTCATTAACAGTTCCTTCATAGCCCATCCTCTTTTCAAAATGTCTTATATAGGTCGTTACACCTACATTACCTTTTTTTATTGCATAAGGCAAGTGATACTTGTGTAAAAATTCATAACATTTTGTGAAATAATGATTTAATAATTTCTTTTATGATTTAAGTGTTATTTTGATTATGATGTTTGCTTTTTTCGTAAATAATGAATGAAAGAATGATGATTGATTGGGGTGTTTTTTTGCAAAATCGACTCTATATTACATTTTTACGGCTTCCACTTTTGATAAGAGTTTTATTTATCGCCCTCTTTGTGTTTCTTAGCTTCGGCATCATCATCCATTTACTGGAGCCCCACACTTTCCCTACCATATTTGATGGAATTTGGTGGGCCATTATTACTGCTTCAACAGTGGGATACGGAGATTATGTCCCACAAACCTTATTGGGGAGGATTGCTGCTGTAACGCTTATTTTAGCAGGGGCAGGCTTTGTTTCTACCTATTTTATTACACTTGCCAGCGTTGCCGTTACAAGGCAGGATCGGTTCACGGAAGGGAAAATTGCCTTTAAAGGGATGGAGCATATCGTTATTATCGGCTGGAATGAACGATCACGAGAACTCATAGACAGATTAACAGCCTTCACTCCCACACCAAATATCATCTTAATTGATGAAACCTTAAAAGCAAATCCTGTCACTTCCAAATTTGTTCACTTTATCCAGGGAAAATCACACATGGATGAAACGATTTTAAAAAGTAATATCGCAGAAGCTGAAACGGTACTAATAACAGCAGATCGTGGAAACAACGAGCATCAAGCAGATATGCACAGCATTTTAACGTTACTTACGATAAAAGGGCTGTGTCCAAATGTAAAATGTATTATTGAAATTTTGACATCAGAACAAGTCACAAATGCTAAGCGCGCCGGCGCAGATGTAGTAATCCAATCCAATAAGCTGACAAGTATATTTATGGAGAATAGTCTGTATTCCTCCCATGATGGGCTTTTATCAGACATTGTTTATCAACTAAAGGAAAATAGACTCGAGGTTCTATCCTATGAAATGTTTGCAGGGAAAAGCTATGCCGAAGCACATTCACTTCTTTATCAGCAGAAATATCAATTAATAGGCATAAAAAGAGAGGAAGAAACAATCGTAAATCCTTCCCCCGCTTTCCTAATTAACGACAAAGACCAATTATTGGTCATAAAATAACTTAATCTGATAATAAAATTGATTCCAATTCTGCTACAAGGCGTTTGCCATTATCAATAAATTTGTTGGGAAAATTAGCATCCTTATCCACTGGTTCTGAAAACTGGTTAATTGCTGCAGCGAAATTGCCACTATTCGCATGAT
>JAUZQA010000001.1 GCA_030705665.1 Bacillota bacterium | reverse complement strand
CGGCTTCATGAACATGATACAACTTCAGATCCATCAGATCTTTACTATGCAGATATGGATGATTGGGTAGATTTAGATGGCAACGGAGTATATGAATCTTTTCATTCAACACTTACAGATACTGGATGGATTGCAGATTATAACAATCCTGCAAGCCCTAATAATAGCACCCAAAGTCCTGATTTGATATATGGACGGGTAAGTCCAGATACAACCGTTGCACTTCTTAGCGATCAAGCATTACTTGTCAGCAGATATTTTATAAAAATTCACAATCATCGTGCCAATGGCAGTAATCTTACACCTGAACAACAGGATCGTTCATTATTCCTTGTTAATGGTGTCTTTACAGTAGAACACGAATATGCGCAAGTAATTAAAATAGTACTCCAAAATGCAACACCTCATATTAATATGCTTACCGGTTATACACTTTTATTTCCTGAAAGAATTAAAGCCGAACTGAAGAAGGGCTTTGCATATGCCTACATTTCCAGTTCGTCAAAAAATGATACTATGTATACTTACTCATGGAAAAATGAGATCAGAACTCCTAATGTGTTTACACTTAATGACTTGAAAGTATTAAATGCCCCAATTGCTCATGTAAATTTAAACTGCTCTAAGAGTGCTCGGTTTAACGTACCCAATTTTGCAGCTACTCTGATTTTTAATAACAATTATACACTTAATGTTACAGGAAGTACTGGAAAACGAGGAAACTGGTTGAATGAAGGTTATTATAGTGATTTAAACAACGGAGTTACCGTTGGACAAGCTTTTAAAAATGCATATTATGGCCCCTATTTAGAACCATCGTGTCTCCAAGGTGATCCATTACTATGCTACCCACGTCAACTGGCAAATAAAGCGCCAATGTTAACACAAAAAATGAACTCACATGAAGCAACTGCAGGTACAATCTTTAGTATGTATATAGATGCCCAGGATCCTGAAGGAAAACCGTTCCTACCTGATTCTGAATCGGACAATACTAGTATTACTCTGACCGGACTTCCTGAGGGAGCAACGTTTGATGGAACTACCTTGACATGGACTCCACCTGTTAATCTGGCAGGAACTACTGATACAATGGTTGCAAAAGTCACTGATAATCATGGTAACAGCACAGAACAAGCATTTACTGTGTATATTTCACATTTTCGTAATGGCACTCTTGAAGACACAGACGGATGGATCTCTCAGGGAAGCGGGAAAATTGGGTATTTTCCTTATCCGTATTACTATGGTCTTAATTATAATTTCCCATATGGTTTAGAATCACGGCCGCTCAGTACAGACAATTCATGGATTAACCTCAGACAATCCGTCCAAGTGAAACCAAACACCAAATACCGACTTTCATTCTGGGTACATAACATGCTAACGACAAATAATTCTGGCGCATTTGTACGAGTTGAAGAATTGAATCAGAATATTGCTGTACCAGTAACTCATGGAGAGGTGTTTACCAATGAATTTACTTATGTAAAAGGTATTATTAATACTGGTAATCGAACGAGCATTACAGTTTCACTCAATAATGGAACTTCTTCGAGTCCTACGACAGGTGATGTTTATTTTACACTGCTCCGGTTAGTTGAAGGAGGTAATTAGTAGCTTTTAAACAGGTTGCTGCTGCAGCCTGTTTATTTGTTCATGTGAATAATATTTTCTCTGGTTTGAAATGCGGAACCGCACGGGTGCCCTGACCAAGTGTGATGTTGCTAAATCAAATGTGGCACGGTCTTTAGGCCGTGCTGCTGCTAACTGAGAAAGAAAAAACAACCTTTCTATAAAAAAATAGATAAATCTTCCACAATATCTTGAATTCATACAATAAAATATCTTTTGAAAAAAAGGTAATAACATGTCCTAAAGGTTCGTGCCACGTCGCGTTCACATGCGCATGCTGAGGTGTTTTCTACTAGAAAACACTTTTATCGGAAAGATATGAGAATCTATTTCACATATACTATTTGGTGCTATATATTATTTAAGAGTACCAACTTTTAATCACATATTAACGGGTGTCATTATTGTAAACCAAGGATTATGTCATGTGGACAATTTTTCGTTATGACTGTTCGGGTTTATTTTTTTGCTTTATTTGGTTTAGTGTTAATGGTGAAAAAATTTACAGGTTTACCTCAGCAAATAAAGATGATAAGTGGGTTTACAAAGAGTGCAATATTAAATATTGCTGTATGGGTAATAGTGTTGGTTTAAAAGGAATAGGAGTTATTGAAATAAATGACATGTTCAAAAGAGTGACACACAAGTGATAGAGTTTTCAATTAAAGATAGTGGTCAGTTTATTGAACACAAAGGTAGTAACCTTATAAGAGATTACGATACTAAAATTACAGTCCTTAAACAGGGAGATCTAATGAAAAAGATTCTTGCAGGCCTTATTCTCAGAATTCTTGGAATAATCAGCTTATTTCCTGTAGGGCTTCAGGCGCAGTGGTTACCAATGAACGGCCCCGGCGGTGCCGACAATATTACTTGTTTTGCCAAAAGCGCTAAGGCGATCTTTATCGCCATAGATATGCACGGGGCGTCGCGTTCAATGGACAATGGAGATCACTGGTCTCCAATGAATATCTGCGGCCAACAATATATCGATAAATTGTACACCAGGGAGTCAACGGTTTTTGCGTTTTCCTCAGGTCATATATTTCGTTCTGTCGACAATGGTTTAACCTGGGCAGAAACTCCGGCAACTCTTGGAAGTGAAATATATGTAAGTAGCATAGCGTCGAATGCGGATTATCTTTTCATCTCGACCCCGGATCACGGCATTTTCCGGTCCTCGGATAACGGCGATACCTGGTCTGCAATCGGCAAGGTCATTGAAACTAGGGCTACTCCAATTGCAGTAATGGGAAATACTGTTGTTATTGGAGGTACGGAGAATGTTGGTGACGGCTCCAATCATAAGATGTATCGTTCGACGGACAATGGATTGAGCTGGATCGCGTCGGATTCGGGGTTGCCCGACGGGATCTGTATTTACAGGTTAACAGCAATCGGCTCCAGAATTTTTGCGACTACGAATATGACAGATATTTTCGTCTCTGCAGATAGCGGTAAAAGCTGGGCAGCCATTAATTCAACTGTGATAGATAACAACGCGACGGCTCACACTTTTAGTGCTGATGACATTTGTTTGGTCGGGGACGGGAATCTGCTCGTTAGGGCATCATTACCTTCTTCAACGGTTTTTTTCATCTCAACCAACAGTGGATCAGATTGGACGGCCGTCAATCTAAACCTTCCTTTCACCGAGTTTACCAATTACATGGTTAACGGGAAGTACATTTTCGTTGGTAGCCGTGGTTCGGGGATCTTTCGCTCAACCGATCTTGGCGTGAGCTGGTCGCCAGTCAATACGGGAATCACATACACCACTGTTTCCTGCTTTGCGGAAAGCGGTCAGTCCATGTTCGCTGGAACCTTGGGTGCGGGTGTCTTCGTGTCCAAAGACAGCGGCATGAACTGGAGCCCAGCTAATGCAGGCCTGACTGACAGGACTATTTTTGATATTGCAATACAGGATACATTCATTTTTGCGACAAACTATAAGCGCGGCATTTCCCGCAGTACCATAAACGATATGCATTGGATCAACGTGGATTCCGACTCTGCTATTATTAATTCGCGGCACCTGGCGGTATTTGATGGGATCGTCTTCGCCTCTGCAATCAACGGAGTTTTCCGGTCAACGGATCACGGTGCGCACTGGATCGCGGCAAACAGCGGCTTGCAGGACAGCAGCACAATTCAAGCTTTTACGGTATGCGACAGCACGCTCTTTGCTGGCTGCCGGGGAGGACTGTACTACTACAATAAAGCCGGCAACCAATGGAACATGGTGCCTTCTTCGCCGGTTCATGACTCGATTAGCTCTCTTGCGGGGAACGGTACCGTTATTTATATGGGAACCGAATCGAAAGGTCTTTATATTTCTGAAAATAAAGGCCTGGATTGGCATTCATCCCCCCTCCATTACTGTTATCTGGAACCGACCAGTTTTGGCTTTAGTACCACAAAAAAGTTACCCGTATCTTCCATTTCCACAAGCGGTACAAATGTGTGCGTGGGACTGCCAGGCCCAAGTTCACTTTTTAATTTCATCGGCGGCTGCTATTTTTCTGCCGACACCGGCAGGAGCTGGAGTTACGTCGGACCCGACACATCCTATCATATGAGCTCTGGCGTTGTTTGTATCAAGGGAACCAACATTTTCGTCGGCCCCAGCGAACATGGCATTTGGCGCGAATCGATTCCGGGAATGACGGGGGCAAAGAAGAATGTTCGGTTGACTTCCGGGTTAACCCAGAAGCCGGATTTTGTTATTCAGGAGCCGAGCCGAGCTCACCCTGCTGTTATCGTCGGATTTGGCCTTTCCTGCTCCAAACGGGTTGCCGTGAGTATCTATGACCTGAGCGGTAAACGGGTGGCATTGTTGGTCGATGGCAGACTCGACCCAGGCACCTACCGCTTCCGCTGGAATTGTGGTAGCCAAACACCGGGCTTGTACACGGTTCGCGTTATGTCAGGCGCGAAATTATTTTCAAAAGCCATTCCGATTGTGCAATAATGCATCGTTAAAAGCCGCACTTGACATATCAAACAATTGCAAATGCACCGTATCCTGTTTGGCCTGCACTATCAGTGCAGGTCTATGTTTTGTGCGTTGGTAGGATTTGTGGAAGAAACTGTGATTTATATGCTGGAATGATGAACATGATGAAAAGGATATCTTTTTGAGTGAGTATTCTACGGATCTTATCTATTCGAAATTGCTATTAAAGGAACTTATTTGAACTTCAATGTGTTTCAAACCAAATCCAACAGGGCGAAATCTCTCTCCAATATAAAAATCATAAACAACCAGCCAGACACTGAAATGTTGCATTTCAGAGCTTAATGGCGCTCGGGTGCCCTGACCAAGTGTGATGTTGCTAAATCAAAATGTGTGGCACGTGTCTTTAGGTCGTGCCTCAATTGGCAAAAAGATCATTCAGGTGCCCTTAAATTATAAACAATTTCAAATGCACCGTATTCTGTGTGGCCTGACACTATCAGCACTGGTCTTGTGTTTAGCCTGTATGGCTGAGATAGCATGTCAAAGCGGTACAATAAAATCGGTGTACAGCACCGGTTATCATACACTTAAAGAACGAAGTGATAAACGCACGGCGAGGTATCGCAGGTTTGATTGAAGGGATACATCAGAGGCATGTTTGCTCACAATGCAAAACATATAATAAGCAAGCACGAAGCACAACTACCTCAGGGCAGCTGTATTAGGAGAAAAACTTTCAATAACATTGTGAGTCGAGTGTTAACGTTAACATTATAAGCACGATCAGAATTTAGTAAAAAAA
The DNA here is from genome assembly GCA_030705665.1 of Bacillota bacterium. Next base: position 45,311 of record JAUZQA010000001.1, on the reverse strand, counting down.
ACAAGCATTAAGGTTCATTAGACTGTATCTTAAATAATATATATGCATGTTATGAGCATTTTTGAATAAAGATTCAACGCGCTCTAATCATAAAACCAGTTGAAGTGCGAATCTGCTCCGTTGATTACAGATGTGACGGGAAAAGAGATGCATATCAGGAGTTAGCCGTCTTTTATATCATCACCCCCTTGAAAATATCTACGGACGCTTCACACAAGAAAAGAGGAATATATGAGTTTTCTTCGACGCACAAAACAGTATGTCTTACCATTTGTGGCTGTCATGGTAACCAGCGGTTATAGCCAGAGTACTATGACTGTTAATGTTGATGGAGCTAAAACCGTCATTCAAAAAGAAATTTTTGGTGTGTTGATGGAGAGGTTAGGTAAACAGTGGGTCGGCGGAGTATATAATACATCAGTCCCGAATACCAATGGTATGCGCAATGATGTCATTGAAGGTTTTAAAGACTGCGGTGTCGGTGCTGCTGAGTGGCCAGGCGGGTGTGCCGCGGACGGATACAATTGGAGCGCCAATAAAAGACCATCAGCAGATGTGGGTGTTGACCGCTTCATTCAGTTTTGCACTCTTACCGGGGCTGAGGCTATCATAGCCGGCAAAGCGACCGGCAATGATGCTGCGGGCAACTTCGCATTTGCTCAGTACATATTAGACAGTCTTAAATACCCACTCAAATGGTTCAAGGTCGGCAATGAAGTATGGGGTTGCGGTGGTAATCAAAGCGTGAGTACCTATATGTCCAACTATGCTTCGAATTTTGCAAAGTTGAAGGATTTAAAGAATGACCCCCTTGGAAAAGACCTGTCCATTATTGCTGCGGCCGGTGCAGAAGAGGGTAGCTTTGGCTGGGTCCCAACTTACATCAGTGGGATGGGCAGTTCCATCGATGCGGTTGAGTACCACGATTACATCTATTTCCCTGACAACATCAGCAGCATCAACCCCACAACCGCGAATTATTGGACGATAATGAATAATGTTAACGTGGGCGATATCCATAAGAACCTTTACAATGGCCTATTCCCGGCGTTAAACTCTGCTGATCCCAGTAAGAGAATAAGACTTGATCTGGACGAATGGGGAGACTGGCTCAAGAATACCGGTGATGGATGGATGCAGCAAATCACTCTTATGGATGCCTTGTCTGCGTCGTCGCACCTTCATATGTTCATCCAAAATGTCGACCGTTTAAGCGTTGCATGTCTGGCACAGGCAGTAAACGTTATCCATGCAATCATCAACATCAATCCAAGTGGTGTTATGTCAAAGACAACAACCTATTACGTTTACAAGTTGTTAAAACCACATCATAATAATGGTGCGAAATTGGCACCGATAACGGCATCCAACTTTCAGACCGTTACCGGTGGTGGGTACACCATTCCGGCGGTGAATGCAGCTGCGAGCGTGGATTCAAATGGCATCGTCAATATCAGCTTTACAAACATCGATATGTCGGCTGAACGGTCAGTGACGGTTAATTTGACAAGCAGTATATCATCCTACACGATCAATAGTGCGGAGATCGTAACCGGTTCAGCATACACCGCATATAACCCTTTTGGTGGGGCTGAACAGGTGAATATCAAGACTCTTGAAAGTTCAAAGTACAGCATCAGCGGAAAAATACTGACGATAAAACTTCCCGCCATGAGCGTTGTCATGATCAGACTGAGTCCTGAAGGTGTAGCAGTACAACCCGGAAAACTTCTGAACAACCGCCCGGACGCGTTTTTAATCAAAGCTGCGGTGCATGGAGGATTGCAGATCAGCTCATCTGTGAACATGACAACACCAGTGACAATCAGCTTGTACGATATTGACGGCAGGACCTTAATAGGCAGTACCACAAGAACTCTGGCGGCAGGCAACAACATCAGTGTTCTTGACAACAATGCAATGACCAAGGGTGTTTATCTGGTTAAAATTACCGGTGATAATGTTAATCTTACGAAACAGGTTGTTGTTGCAAAATGAGAATGGTGGCAGTGATATTTTAAATTATTTTGTTTCTGATAAAAAGGACATTTGCATTATTTAAGTACACTTTCGATTTAGCTAATGAGGAGCATGGAGATTCTGAATGCAAGCCAGGAACCATTGCTCCTTCATTACAGCTTATAAGTTCAACAGGTTTTGAGATCTATTAACAGTTGAAAAGTAACAATATGATAGAACATAGAAGTACAATAACAACAATCAGGTATGATGCACCTACCAGTTTCACTCACTGCCGCTTCGGAATTGCCTCAAAAAGTGGCGATCCTGACTGCTCCTCTTTCCACAATCCATCCCGCTGGGCGGACCGCAGTATTTTTTCAATCACATCCGCTTGGGCGTTTTATATTCAAATCGATTTTTAAAGTATTCCCATTTACGTTTTTAATACAATTGATCATTTCGGAAACAGCTAGCTTTCCCCTTTTGCAAAAAACACTCTACCGTCTTTACCGATAATGTAGACAGTCCTCTGATTCATGATTAGTCCTTTCGCACGGGTGCCCTGACCAAATGTGATGTTGATAAATCAAAATGTGTGGCGCAGTCTTTAGGCCGTACTACTGAATAAGTCAATCGAAAATATAAAGGAATTCTCACGCGGAAGTGCGGAGTTTTAAATATAGGGTAATTCAGCTAATTGCGATATTAAAATGTCCGCGATCCCCGCGGCTCAGTGTGAAAAAGATTTAATCAGGGGCGCGGTGGACAATAACAAGCAATTGGTGTGTCTTGCAAGGCATGGTTTACTAACAGGGGAATGCCTGTCATGGTTGGAATGATGAACATGATAAATGATATTTTTTTTGAGTAAGTATTCTACCGATCTTGTCTATTCGGAATTGTTATTAAAGGAACTTATTTGAACCTCAATGTGTTTTAAACCAAATCCAACAGGGCGAAATCTCTCTCCAATATAAAAATCATAAACAACCAGCCAGACACTGAAATGTTGCATTTCAGAGCTTAATGGCGGTTTTATATGCACAGTAGCTGATCTGCGCTCAAAAATGTCCGTGTAAAAAAAAGACTCGGATGAGACTTCTGTTTTATCATTATTTTTGTAAAACCATTCGAATGTATAATCTTCTTTACCTCTTGTTCCTGAAAGTGTCATACCTGTATCTGCTGTATAATAGTTGGTAGAAGCAGAAAGAAAATAGCTGCAATTTTTGTCGAAAGAAATTGTTTGATAACCAGAAAACGTATAGGCTGTATCAATTAACTGATGATCGGCAACGGGATCAAATGAATTTTTAATTCCTTTGATTTTGTAAAGCATAATCTGCTCGATTACCGGATTTTTATTTACAGGTATATAGGTTCCGAGATGCTGTAATCTGCTATTATATCGCACCGATAAGGTTGATTCGACTCTAAATTTTCCATTTACCAGAGCACCAATTTTAAAAGGAACAGTAAATGCCTGAAGTATTACCGGCAGATTTTTTTCTATGCTGGATGCAGAATTATCTGTAAACAATTTCAGTAAACCATTGGTATAAAGTTTGTCGGCTGTTGATCCATAGGCTAGTTGCTCAAGTATTTCAATTACCTCAACTGGTTTTCGGTCCAGTAACTCAGCTGAAAAAGAACTTTGCATCTCTGAGGGAATCAAGCTACGAAAACTCTGTACATCTCTGAATGTATAAATAATCAAACTTTCCGGCACAATAATGGACAGTTGAACAGAGTCCGTGTTATTATTATTTGTAAGTATTTGCGGTGAACCGATGAGAGGAAGAGGTGTGCGTTTGGATGTGTCAAAGGTATTGGTTTGGGTATTGAAAGAGAGGCTATACCAATTGATTTCTTTTATCTGTTCTCCACCAAAATAACCAGTTAAAGTGATTGAATCCCGTGGTGCTGCTTCAGCCATTCCTTTATTGTCAAAAATGATTGCAATTGGCCGGACTTTGTATGATTCGACATTCTCATAAGAGGTGGGAAAATCATATCCACAGTTTAATAGTATCAATGCTGCCACAACATATTTTGCTTTCATATTAGCTCCATTGCACTACTTATCAAAATCTAAAATTCAGCCCTGATTCCAATTGACGGAATACATGGAAATGAAACTGTTGTTTTTTGTGTGTAATCATAATTGTAAAGAGTATATTCGGGACTTTTATACAAAAACCACATTACATTTTGCAGATCTAAATAGCAGTTAAGCACCCAGTTATTAAAGATAATTTTTTTATTAAGCCTGAGGTCCATTCCAAAATAGGGCCCGTTGCGTTCACTATATTCTGGTCCATAAATTGGTTGGTAGTATCTGTTTGTAGCATCATAAATTCTATCGACTACCGGTGTATAAGGGTTCCCTGATGTATATCGGATTCTGGAACCGGCAGCCCAGTTTTTACGGAACTGATAATTTAAAAATAGCTGAATATTATGAGTTTGATCTTTTTCGTAGAGAACATATTTATTTTCCTCGTAATTAAACCTCTTGCTTCTGGAAAGCGAATACGACAGCCATCCTGAGAATTTCTGATTTAAATTGTGACGGATGAATAATTCCAATCCGTACATGTAACCCTTACCATTTCCTGTATAGAGGGGGACGTCAGGGTTGATCAGATAATTTTGTGGCAAGGTTAAAATAGGAATGTCCCATTGTTGATTAAAGTAAACTTGGGCATCTGCAAATATACGATCATGAATCTGACATTGATAACCGCCGGCAAAATGGCGGGCTTTTGTTGCTGGAAGATTCGGATCTCCAAGTGTATTGTGTGTCGCAATACCAAGCGGTTGAGGTGTCTGGTTATATGTTCCGATAGCACAGGTAAGAGCGTGATTGCTGGATAGTTCGTATCTTCCGGAAAAACGCAGGGATGGTTCTCCTGATGTTCCATTATTAACCCATTTTGACTTATAATCCCAGAATTCTGGAATGATCGAACCATTATAGTCAAGCCCGCGATAATAATCGAAACGCAAGCCTGTAATCAGAAATAATTTTGGAATAGGATTAAACTCAAATTGTTCATAAGGGCTGATCAATCCGAATAAATTATTTAAAGTGTCTCTTAGAAATGTACGTTCCATTGATGGTAGAATTGCTTTTTGATTATAACGCTGCCACCACAGATCAATACCAGTAACCAATTTAATCGTTTTTGAAAATTTACAGGTTAAATCATCCTTTATGTAAAATTCGTTAGATGTATAATTCCATTTGGCATAGGCGAAAAAAGCACCCATTCCATCCTCTAAGACTACAGCGGTTTTCAGATTGTTTTTCCAATTGGCATTTAAAGAAAACTCGTAAGAAGCCATGCACATAGTAAATGCAACTTTGTTTTCTATTCTGTCCTTAAATTCTGTTACTTCATTGTTTCCCGCTTGTATTGTTGGTATAATAAGTTTTAACTGATCTTTTGAACCAAAAACAGTGAAAGTGAAGGTATGCTTTGGGGTTAAATTAAAATTTCCTTTCACGACAAAATCATAGTAATAAGGAGCTGTAATAATTGGAAATTCGGAAGGGGATGATTTTTTCGCAATGACACCAAGAAGATTACCGACATAACTTCTACGAACCGATGCAATAACACCACCTTTTTTTCCGTGTGTTCCTTCAATTAAGTCAGAAGCATCAAACATGTTTACATCTGTAAATCCCTTGAATGGTACATCCTGAGCATTCCTGCTTGTAAGTTCAATGACACCCGCAATAGAATTGCCAAATCGTACACCATAACTTCCTGGATACAGACTTATTTGTTCCAGCATTTCGCTATTGTAGGTAGATTTCAATCCTCCAAAATGGTAAAGTTGTGGAATAGGAATACCATCGAGATAATATTTTGAGTCCCAACCTGGAGCACCCCTTACTGAAATTGTACCACCACCAAAGGAGGGTCTGGCAACTCCGGGCAGGGCCTGTACTACCTTCAAGGCATCGCCATTAAAGCCAGGTAGCTTTCTGATCTCATCACGATTGAGAGAATGCTTTGAAACTTCATCTGATTCTTTTTTACCGTAAACAATAATTTCATAACTGGAAGTAGTCTGCTTTTTAAGTCTGTAGATACGAACGTGCCTGGTAGCTTCGGCTATAGTATCTGCAAAATCAAACGGTTCATATCCACTCTCTTGTATTCGAACTGATACAGGACCGAATGGAAGTGACTTGAAATTGAAATATCCGGCAGAATCGGTAAATGTGGTTATTACACCATCAGAAAAGCTCTGTCCTTTGAATGCTCCGATTGCCTGGAGATACATTGAAAAGGGCACTTCTATATTTAAGTCAGCAGCAGTATCCTTATAGAAAAGGTATACAGGTGCATTTGGAATGGTCTTTCTGGTACCCTTTTCCAGGAGTTGTCCGGAAAAATTGACATGTTCTTTTATTCTGCTTAATGCATCATCGAGATTCTGGAGGTACTGGTAGGTGATCAGAACAGGAACTGGCTTGCCCCCTGCGATTGCAGGTGAAAAAGTTGCATTGTAAAAAGCTCTGACAAGTAAAGAATCAAATTGAGGTGATATGCCACTGATCAGATAAACACTGTCAACCTTTCCCGATTCATTAATCAGAATGTCACATGTGATTGTACCGATGATTCCTCTTCTGGAAAGTGAAACCGGGTAAGCAGGTTTAACAAAAGAAATAAGTACCGGTCCTTTTTCGATAGGTAGTGGCTGGTGTACAGAATTTTTTTTTAAAGACTTTTTTTGTTCCTTTTTTTTTCCATGGGCTGCAGTCAACTGATGACTTTGTAATGTTACTTCTTGAGAAAAACATGTAAATATGAAAAATAGTATTACAGAACATAGTACTTTCATATAAGATCCACAATGTGTTAATGTAAAGATATGTAAGAATGTTCGGGTGAAATCTTAATGATTTGATTAGCAATTGCTGTGCGCAGTGATTTTAAACGGTTTAAGAATACAAAAAACATCCGCTGTCGAGCTTATCCGCAAATATCCCCAACGTTTTGAATCAAAATCAACATTGTTAAAGGCACCACGATGGCTCCCTAGCGTTTTAATGCAAAAGACCGCTGAATTACACAGCCTTAAATACCCGCCATCATTCTAAAAGGGTTAAAGTAATGAACATGCAGGATTATAAAAAACTGAAACTTTAAACACGCTCGCGTAAACAATGCTGGATTTATTCCTGATCGTTTTGATCTAGAGAGAGTATTTCTATGGCAGGAATGGGTTTATCTTTTAATCATGACAAACCCTTATTCCTTTAAAAATTATTCGTACATGAGAGCTTTACTTGTTGAAACACTGACTGCCCGCTGTCCGGGAATACGGCTTGACAACCATCCGAAAATAAATGTAACAGCAAGTGTTATTAGAAGGCCATTGATATTAAGAGCCGGTTGAAGCACAATGTCAAGCATCAACTTTCCAAAGAATCTGGTAGCAATAATGCTTAGCGGCCACGAGATCAATAGCCCAAGAACAATACTGACGATACTCAAAATCATTCCTTCGGTAACAAAAAGATTGTAAATCAACTTTGGCGTTGCACCGATTGCCCTGAGTACCCCGATCTCACGCGTTCTTTCCATGATATTGATACTTGTGGTTGATGCCATTCCTATCGCGCTCACAACGAGAACCAGCGAGGCAAAGAAAATGATTGTTACAAGAATGATTAACAAGTGATCATATATGATTTTGAGACGTTCAGCCTGTGCCATCACGTAAAGTATCTGCATATTGGTTGGCGTAATTGCTTTTTCAATATCCCGTTTTAAGGCTAATACCTTATTGTAGCTTCTGTCTTTGGCGACAAACATCAGGTTATTTACATAATGATTCGGGTTAACAACACTGTCGTACAGATGTTCATCCATGTAAATCTTTGGCTTTTCGGCTTCGTTAACTATTCCGACCAGTTTTGCCTTTAGAGCTTTCCCTTTGATACTTATCGTTTGCCAGGTACCGACAACAGGATGGTTGTAAAGTATCTCGGCTTCCTGATTCAATACTATTTGCGGTTCAGTGGAACTGTTCAACCATTTTCCTTTGATCGATCTGAACCCAACCAGGTCCGTATTATAGGGGAGAGATATGATTCCCACACCTTCATCGGTTGCAATGACCATAGATTGCATCACCCCTCGACCGCCATTCCAGGCTTCTATCCTGCTTATGTTGCCAATCCCGGCAAAATATTTCAGTGCGTCCACTTTTGGTATTGGACTTATGAGTGCCACCTGTATATCATGTTTCATACTCTTGTTAACATCTGACAATAGATTTTTTATTGATTGCTGCACGTTAAATCCAGTATTAAAGATCGCAACTCCGAGCGCCATGGAAGCCACGGTAACCAAAAAACGCTTTTTACGACGTAAACTGTTTCTGATAGCCATTGCCAGATTGCCTGGAATCCAGCTATGAATTATCCGGGCTTTTCGAGTGGATTTCTCCTGTTGTATACCATAATCACTTAGTGCATCACGAACCGAAATTGCCGTTCCCTTCAGAATTGCCGGAAGAGAAAAAATTACAGGTAATAATAAACTGGCGGCTATAAGATAGACATATATTTGAGTCGGAAGATGCACGGTAAGAATTTCGAAATTAATAATATGTGCTACAAAATAGGCATAAGTATAACCGAATTTAATTGCAAGAGGTATCGCAATTGCTCCGGATATAACTCCCATTACAAGTACCATTGCTATATAAATCTGAAGAATCTTCGAGCGGGATGCGCCAATAGATTTAAGAATACCAATCTGACGGATCTGCTTTGCAAGTATTGACTCCATGAGTTGCGAGACAAGTACTGCACCCATTACGAACGCAAGTAATCCGATACTGCCAACTAGAAAGAGAAGGGTATTCAGTTGCCACTGGTGAGGATGTGAATTATAATTAGGAATTGTAATTTTATCTGCGGCAATGTTGATAGATTTAAAATAGTTGACAAGATTAGTGGTCTTTACCTGTACATCTTCTCTCGATACTACATTATTAAAGCGTACATAGAGCTGCTGATTTGCTGCTTCCCCGGTAATTGCGGAAAATGTTCTTTTGTTCACATACCCGTAGATCAAATGATCCTGTGTCCCCGGAGGCTGTGCAGGATCGAATACAATTCCGTCAACAGGAACCTTCAGTACTTTTCCTCCAGACCTGATGCGAGCATTGACGCCTGTTTTGAGATCGGAAAATTTAAGCCCGTCACGCTCTATTACCATTGCACCATCATTGGGAACTGTGGGCATTCCGCTTCCTTTATAATCATAAAACCTGGCTAGATTGAAGTTCTTAAAATCTTCAACACCATATAACCACAGAGGGATCCATTCATCAGGCCGGGTTTCGATTCTGAGTGTTGAAAAGTCTCTTAATTCTGCTTTTTCAATTTCGGGTCTATTCCTTAAGTCAATCAGATTCAGTCGATCGAAATCTTTTGACCGTATGATAACATGAGGCGGGTCGGTCCTCTGAAAATTTACCTTCAGGTCATGTTTCAATATGGTATAGGAAACTAAAATTGATCCAACACCCCAGAGGCCAATCACTAATGCGGTGATGATAAGCACTGTACGGCCGGGATTGATCCACAAATCACCAATAACTTTTTTAACTTTAGTATTCATAAATAGCATGCTCCAATCAGTTTACGTGCGTCTTTGATCATCAATAATTAATCCATCCCGAAGTGTTATGATTCTTTTGTATTCTGAATCGGATGTTTTTTCATGTGTCACTACGATAACAGTTTTACCTGTTTTGACAAGCTCTCCGAACAATCCTAAAATTATTCCGGTGGTCTTGCTGTCAAGATTTCCGGTTGGCTCATCTGCCACCAGAATCGGTGGATCGTTTGCCATGGCCCGGGCAATCGCAGCTCGCTGCTGTTCACCGCCGGACAATGCCGCAGGAAACTTGTTTTTATGCGAGGTGATACCAACCTGTTCTAATAGCTCCTCAGCACGGTGGATTCGTTCCTTTTTAGGAACAACATTTACAAACTCCATTGCCAGCAGTATGTTTTCAATGATCGTTAAGGTGGGAATAAGCTGAAAGAACTGAAAAACTATACCGATGTTTTTCCCCCGCCATATTGCCAGAGAACTCTCATTGAGCGTTTGCACTTCTACACCGTTAATGAAGACTTTACCATTGCTTGGATGATCAATTCCTGTGAGCATGTTGAGCAGGGTTGATTTACCGCTTCCGGATTTGCCTGTTATAGCAACGTATTCGCCTTTGTTTATATCCATATCGATACATTTCAGGGCACTGAAATGACCTGTGCTCGATTCAAACAATTTTGATACTTGATTAAGCTGGATAAATGATATCATAATGTTAGTAAATCCTTTCTGTATACATATGTTTCTTCGGTATTAATTTAAAACCGTAATAAGCCGCGAATATGCTTGCAATGAATGTCAGAATCGCAAGGGTTTCTAATGTGAAGTTTTCTGCTTTTACATCAGGAAACAGTTTTGCCAGCGGAGGCGGAAGCATGCCACCATGTAAATAGTAGAGTGATAGCCTGAGCGCATGATTCCAGAAGCCATTAACTATACCAAATCCAATAACAATCCACCCGATAAGCAGTTCATAGAATATAAGAAAAACATTATTCTTTGTCCGCTGATACAGAGTATTCAGAATACCTAAAATCAATAAAACGAAAAATCCGGCGATTATTGCATGGATACCGAACTGGAAAGCATGGGTCGCGGATGCAAAGAGCACAGTGAGTGCAATGCTTACCAGTGATAACCAGGCGAATGGGGTGGGGTGTTCATCTGTATGCATGTAACAGCTCCTTTGTTAAAGTATTTTATTATCTGTTGCCAAATACTGGATCAGAATGTATTATTGGACAGATGTTCATTAAAAAATATAGCGTAAATAGAATTTATGGGCAAAATTCAAGGAATGGTTTGTCCATAATTGGACAAAATAGTCCGGATTGTCCTATATCTAAACTCAGGGAGACGTTTTATGAAACCTCAAAATGATGACAGGCGTATTCTAAGAACCCGTAATTCACTTCGTGATGCATTGTTTTCATTGATGCTGGAACAGAAGTACGATGACATTGCGATCAAAACGATATTACACCGGGCAAACATTGGCAGATCAACATTTTACTTACACTATAATGATAAGGAGGAGCTGTTAGCCGATAGTCTTGACAGGTTGTTCGAAATGCTTCATCATGCACAGATAATGGCTTCACCGGTGGAAAAGCATGAGAAGGCAATAGGGTTTAGTTTGATGATGTTTCAACATGCATATGAGAGCAGAGACATTTACAAAAATCTTGTCGGTAGTCGTGGCTGGGATTTTGTCAGTCGCCGGATTGAAGATTATATAGTTCAATTGATTAAAGAGGAAGTTAAACCTTTATTTAAGAAGAAATCATCATCGGAGATCACGCTTGATTTTTTTGTCTATTACTTAGGATCATCTTTTATATCGGTATTGACGTGGTGGTTGAACAATAGTAAGTCTATTACTCCAATGGAGATCAACAATCTTTTCCGTAAGATGGTGCTTCCAATTCTTGCGGCACATCTGTGATGTGGCTGATAGGCATTTTGATTTCAGGATGGGGATTTTTAACCTTAGAAGAATTCTTTACCCCCCGACGCGTTTTTTTACCGCTTTCATATCATTTTCCTGCCTGTTATTGACAGACCAAAGGGATTTTCTCTAACTTCAAATACAGTAAGTTTACTGCTACTAAAGAGTTCAGTGATTTCACTTTTTGTATATGCAGCATTTATTGACGATTTTAAGCCATCTTTCATCACTTTTTTTCTTAAATTGAAGCCCATTACCATGGCTATCAACCCCCTGATATTTCTTTTCAAATCCCCGATAAAGAATTTACCATTAACCTTTAGCACCCGCTCGATTTCATTGAGAACATCTACTGGATTTGACCATTCATGAAGGGAACCGCAAGTAAATACGTGATCGAAAAAATTACTTTCAAAAGGGAACTCTTTTGTTGCATCGGCTATGTTGAGATTGACTTTATTTTTCATTTTGTAGATATCAGCATTTTTGACAGCAAGGTTGCCCATATCCCGACTGATCTCTAACCAATATAAGGATGAGTTCTGACATTTTTTTAACCACTCAAGACCAACATAGCCTGGACCAGGACCAATTTCAAGAATGGTCCCTTCAGTGATACCAGATTTAATTATTTCGCTGGTTTCCAATAGACCACGATCACGAAGTCTTCTCTGCATTTCATCATAATCTTGTATAAGTGCTTCGCCGATAATTCCGACACTGGTTTCCGGGATTCTAACTTTCTGCATTTTTCTATCTCCCTATTTGACATTTCATCATGGATTGCACACAAATACTCTTTACCTTTACAAAACAAAAGGATTAATACTAATTACCCATCTGAAAAATTGTAATACGACACATTTTCCTTATGATACCGCTGCCCCTGCAATTACATATTTTAAATACACGGCGACTATCAATTACTGCCTTGCGATCTACCTCCCAATCGAAACCGTTTATTCCAAGTGGATCGAAAAAAATGTCCTTTGCAAACATGATTGTCGATTTTCCACTTACCTTGCAGATTATTGCTTTTTTCACATAAAGGTTACGCTTTTGCAGGTGATAATTAGAATTTATATTATTTATCAAACAGACTGTATGTTTTTTTATAAATCAGGCAATTGGTAGATAAAAGGTTATCTATACAGCAAACGTCTTTTAAGAGTTTATGATTGTGATATACGCTTCTACCTTGTCGTAACCTTGATACAACGCACTGCATTTTTATCAGCGATTTTCAAAAGATATACTCTGTCAGACAAAATTCCTGTAGTCATTAAATTTCCATGAATAAATCCGGTAGTGACCTCGCGTCCAGAAAGATTAAAAAGAGAAAAGGGTGTTTGGGAAGGAAATGATGCTGATAGTAAGAGAGACCTGCCCGAAATAGAAGCTGAGAGCAATTCTGGTTTATCGATTCTTCTGTTTTCTGCAATGATTTTTGTTGTAATTTTCAAACCGGTTCTCAAATGAGGATATACTCCAGCCTGAATCTCCCATAGCGACTCGAAATCCCAGTCTGTAAAAGTGCTTTTACTTTGCATTTGATTGATTGTTGCCCCTACGATGCCATCCGGTTTTGTCTCTGAGTTGCCAATAGCTATTTCAGTGGTTCCAAGGCTAAAACAATTTTTATACTTACCACCATTGTTGTATCCCACAAAAACTCCTGCCCACATATTTCCGTCAGCGCCCCCATTACTATAGCAATTTTCAACAGATCCATAGTTGTATCCTATTAGTCCACCAACAGTGGCGTATCCACTGGCATAGGAGGTTGAGTAACTGTTGGATACAATGCCACCATCAGAATTATACCCTATCAGCCCACCAATTGACTGTGGGACAGTACTAATTCCAGTTATATCACAGACACTGAAACAACAGGAAATTACACCATCGCTGTTGTAACCGGTAATGCCACCTAAATAACTGTTTCCAGATATTTCACCCCTGAATGAGGAGTTGAAGACAGTACCTTCATTATTTCCGACGATTCCGCCCACTTTCCATTGTCCAGCAATAAAGCTGCGTTCAATTTTAAGATTTTTTATAACAGAGCTGGAATCAGCAAGAGTACCAAACAGGCCACAATTAGTATAATTTGTCCGATTAATGCGAAAATCACAGATCGAATGCTCTTTTCCATCAAAGATACCTGCAAAGGAAAAGATCGGATCCCAGCCTTTTCCACCGTCGGCAAGGATACCATTTTTCTTGATTAACAAATCGTAGCCAACAGAGGTTGAATCAAGATCGTTCATTAATTGAAAATTCTTGTGTGTAGTAGCATTGTTTCTGATTTCATTTAATTCTATCCAGTTTGTAATCTGCCAGGGATTTTCGGCACTGCCATCACCGCCTGCAAACTTGGCATCGCATATTCCAGACAGTAAAAAATAAACAGACAGTGAAAGAAATTGTACATACGTGAATCCCCAGAAGGCCGATTTGTTACAACTGAAGTCTTTCATAAATGAATCCTTTGTGAAAACGGTAAAGAATAAGCAGTACTTTTAAAAGATAAATGATTTGATGGAAAAGGCAATACCGTTTTATAATCTAAAGATATTTTAATTCAATCAGGAACGGTAAATGGGGATATATCAAATTTTGAAGATAAAAGGGAACTGCAGGTGATTCAATGCGACTCGCTTTTGTAATTTGATCTCTATTGAAAAAATATCTGACTTGATAAAAAATTTTAATTGCGATTACCAAGGCTCCTTCGTTTTTTTTTAAATTATTAGCTCATAATTCAAGATTAAAGTGTATATTGCTTTGGTATTAAAAATCCAGTTATCTTTACATTCTGAATTCTGTACCACCGAGGAGGCCCCAAATGGATATCCTTAATAACTGCGAATTACTTCCACTGACAACGAATTATTTCAAAATCAAAGCATCACCCCGAACCGATTATTTTATCGACAGACTTACTAAGGTAAACATTACAAATGCACCATTTTACTATGAAACCGTTGACTTCGATTTCGAAATTCAGGTGCATATAAAACCTATCTTTTGTTCAACGTATGATGCCGGAGGGATATTAATTCTGGATGATAATGAGCACTGGATAAAAGCTGCATTTGAACTCACTGACCTTGGTTATCATTCAATAGTATCAGTTGTGACAAATGAAACATCTGATGACTGCAATGGTGAAATTATAAATAATGATAGCATATTTCTAAGGATACTAAGGAGAGGTGATTATTTCGCTATTCATCATTCTGATAATGGAGTTACCTGGAAAATGAACAGGTATTTTCAATTAAACCTGAAAAGGAAAATTAAAATAGGTCTTATAGCACAATCACCGGTCGGAAACGGCATTGAGGTCGATTTTTCGGATTTAGTTATTGCCGAAAACAGGTATCAGGATTTAAGAAATGGTAAGTAAAATTTTACAAATTTAGAAATCAAACCGATGCATTGCGTGATAGAGTATTTATTTGTTTATGTAACGATAAGTTAAATGACTAAAGAGAGTAACTCGCTTTTTGTTCTATTTTGTTAATTTTTCTTTTCAGTTTTTCTAAATATCTTTCAGACATTTCACAGACATACCATTCGCCTATTTCTATCAGGTGCTTATAAATCTTTAAGGATGGATTATCCGGCTTATATTTAAAGTATTTAGTCCTGTTTGCAAGATTTATCTTACCTTTAAAGAATTCAATAGTGTGTATTCCTAATTCTTTATGCAACTTTAGGGATAATTTCGAAATATTATTAATTTTTATGCACATAGTAGAATCAATCATCATGGTATCAAGCCATAGAACTCTTTTAATTCCATAAGCATCAAGAGAGTCACTTCTCTTACCAAGCCAAATTAGGGAATCACATAAATTATCTTCAAAACTTTTTATATCTAGTCGGCCAGTTGAATTTAAAGGTACAATCAATGTTACTATAGAGTCGGAAGGTCGCATAAGAATTACGATTTTTGTTGAGTCCACGAAATGAATACAAGCATTTATTCCGACCGTATCTGCAAAAGAAGCAAATAAATTCAATAATTCAAGTTCATTTTTGTTCAAAGATATTTTTTTCGGTTTTATATATTCAGAGCATGTCAATTTATGCCCTGAAATAGGAATTACAAACAGGAACAGGCAAATTATTACAAATAAAGTATTATACTTCCTTGATGATTTCTTCTCTTTATTTTCAAAACAAATACATTGAGATAATATCGATTCAAATTTCATACATTGTTCCAATTGGATCCGATGACGTTGTAAGATTGACAACCTGCAGCACTTAATAAAATCAATATAGTTCGCGGCAATTCGAAATGAAATTGTAAAGCAATGATTTAAGCGTTTTGGGCTGTGTTAGTAGTTAGGACCTGGATTACATTCTTATTCCGCCACTCTCAAATAAGAAATAGTTTAGCGTTTCAAACACTTTTATGTGCCACCAAAGGTCATTTAATAGCTGATATGGAATTTGATTTACGGAGTGGGGCTGTTCGCCCTTGAAGATATCTTTTAATTATTTTTGAAAATAAATGTTAATTTTAATCAACTTGAGTGAATACAATTTTCAACGGTAAAAAGAAAATGAGCGGTTTATAGCAAGATAAATTTAATTTGTTTTATCTATGGAATTAGCTTTAAAGTTTAAAAAAGAAACGGGCTACGATAGAATTTTTAAATATTTTAAATCTCAGAAAATTAACTTTTTTTTGTGATTTGTTCTGCTATTTCATTTTCAGTTGCCTATACATACAATAGGAAAACTTCCAATTCCATACGTATAGGTCACAATTTACAAGGAGAAGATATCGGTAAAGGTCTATGATTTTTATTAAAAGCCAAAAATGCCAAATATAACTATTTTTTAGCCCAGTTTAATATGAATCGAAATTTGCCTGCAACTATCAGTGGCAAAAAAGTTGATTTCAAGAATTCATTTGTCAGAATTGGTGAGTATAATTTACGAATTTGTGTGGCACTTACGAAAACACTAATTTTATCGAAATTAATCCCATTAAAAAAACTGCGAAATATTATTTAATATCGTAAATTAGATAGTTCACACTGTTCATGTAATGGAGGAGATCTTAGAAAATTCCCCGCCACTACATGCCCCGACAATGCAAAAGTATCATTGTCAGGGTTTTATCATATTGAATATATCTGATCTCAAGTGTATAGTTAAACAGGTCGTTACGATGAAAGATTGTTCTATCAATTTAAAGTTAAAATCTCCTCAAAGGACATTTAGCAAAGGATAATGGTGATGAATTCAAAAACTTCCAGGAGTTCGTTTACGACGCGTTTTCTGGCTCTTGCTGTGACGCTCATGACAGCACTTACGGGTTATGTTTTAGCAGGACCTTGTGACACCTACAAAAACGGCGGAACGCCTTGTGTTGCAGCGCATAGCACCGTACGAGCACTCTACAGCAACTATAGCGGGAAACTTTATCAGGTTCGTCGTGCGAAAGACAACACTACCAAAGACATCATGACTTTGACCCCGGGCGGTGCGGCAGATGCTGCTTCTCAGGATGCTTTTTGTCAGGGAACATCCTGCGTTGTTACAATTGTGTACGACCAATCTGGCAATGGGAATAACCTTGAATACCAGGGTTCGGGAAGTTCGGTGGGCGGAAGGGATCAGCCAGCCTCAGCCACTACCGAATCATTTAATCTGGGGGGGCAAAAGGTGTATTCTCTCTACATTAAGCCAGGAAACAGCTACTGGCGAGATGGGCACACTACCGGAGTCCCCACGAAAAATGCTCCTGAAGGAGTGTACATGGTGACTAGCGGAACGCACTACAATAGTGGATGCTGTTTTGATTACGGTAACAGCGAAACTGACAGGAAAGCAGATGGTGCCGGCGCAATGGATGCCATTTATTTCGGCAACAGTTGCTGGTTCAAAGATAATTCGAATTACAAGTGCAATACCGGAGCCGGGCCATGGGTCCAGGCTGATCTGGAATACGGGCTCTTTGCATGGAACAGCGCTTCGACATGGAATCCCAAGGAAGTTTCCTTCACAAGTAAATATGTCACAGCCATGCTCAAGAACAACGGCACGACAAAGTACGCAATGAAAGGTGCCAACGCTGCTCAGACGGGGAATTTGACAACCATTTGGGACGGATCTCTTCCTCCAGGATACAACCCGATGAAAAAGCAGGGTGCGATCGTCCTGGGAAGCGGGGGGGATTGCTGTGCGACCAACACGAATATGAGCGAGGGAACCTTTTACGAGGGTGCAATTGTTAATGGATATCCAACCGATGCTACTGATAGTCTGGTCCACAAAGACATCCTTGCTGCCGGCTACGGAAGCAACTATTCATCGGTTGAGCATGGCACGATCCATCCTGCACGTGCATTGCTTCATTATGATCCGACAGAGTCGCGTGTTGTCTTCGACGGCGCACTGGAGCAGCGGCACGTTACTGTCAAGGCGGTTGATTTCCAGGGCAAACAGATCGCACAGATTTTTGATGGTGTAGTTTTGGCAGGCAAACATGAAGCTTCTTGGGATGCGAGAAATATTCGGGATGGGATCTTCATTTTGAAATTCTCGATCGAAGGGCAGGAAGACATGTCCATGAGGGTTGTTAGTGTCAAGTAGACTCGTTATTATGCCTGACCTGCGCGTAAATGCCTGGTCAGGCAATGAAATCATAGCTTCTTCTGTAAAATTTTTAAAAAAATCGACTTGCTATTTGCGTTGGATTGTACAATCACACTCATTTCTGTACTCAATTGCATCGATAACCCATTGAGTGTCAATGTAACTGCGATAGCGGTGTCCATTGATAAAAAATGTTGGGGTTGAAGATACTTCATTCAGTACTCCTTCAGCGTATGATCTGTGAAGATAGCTGATTTGTGAACTATCTTGACAAGATTTAATGAATTCATTTCGCGGAATTTTCAAAGAGTCTGTAATATGTGTAATGATTTCCATAGTGGTTCTGTTTGTTACCGGTTCTAACGCATTCATAAGTGCCGCTTGTTTATGCCACTTTCCTGCTGCAACCAATGCCACATTCGTTTGATCTAAAATAAATGGTTTTATTCCGATGCGTGCGATTCCGGCTAGCGGCCCAGATGTAACTGATTCGTAAAGCCCTTTGTAGCGTTTCTTACATAAGGGGCAGCTTATTGAGACATATGCGATAATCCAGATCGGCGCTGATTGTGAACCTTCAAAAATGACTCCGGTTGTATCGATTCGGACTAATGCAGTATCGGTCATATCCTCCTTACGGATTTTAATATCATTAGTTATTTCTGTATCAGATTCTTTATGGGCCACCAGCCACTTTTTAAAATTTTCAAGTCGTGCTGATAAAGAGCTATCGCAAGCTTGATTGTGAGTAGCCAGATTGTGCACGTTATCTGAAAGTACCCTGTGGTGGTTGCAGCTTTGATCTATTGCATATTCTTGCGCGTTTACTTGCATCGTTACAACAAACAACAATAGAATCAGTTTCGTTTTGAAAAATATCATACACTCCTGCGCTTAACTGTTTGTAAATTTATAAACGTTTTTCCTGGCGAACGCCAGTTACTGCCTTGTCAATCAGAAGAACTGTTGCTTTATTTTAATATCTGTTTGAGAATTCACCAAATTCAATTTTATAAAAAGAATTAATACTGGTAATCTCATAGAAAATTTGATTTTTGGATACACGGTTCACCCGAAAAAAAACTTTACATCTACAGCATCGTTTAGCTTAAAA
The DNA here is from genome assembly GCA_030705665.1 of Bacillota bacterium. Next base: position 26,005 of record JAUZQA010000001.1, on the reverse strand, counting down.
CCGGATTGATTGTCCCATTTAGATCAAAAATGTTTCATAAGCAATACACTATGTATTGCGGCGACCCATAAAAAGGCGCGGTGCGCCTAAAATTTAAATTACTATTATACCGAAAGATTTGTCAAATAAAGGAATTGTGGGTTACTAAAACCACGATGCTTTACATACGATTTGCATGAAGGGGAAATCAGAGGCAGGTATCTATTGGTGTGGCTAATAAATGAACCGTATGCTATTGACTATCCAAAGAACAGAATTGGTACGTGTCAATAGCAGTCTATGACGGCAGTAAGAATGAATTGAACAAAGTATTGACTCGCCGGGACAGTGGTGCTATTTTTGTTGAGGATGATTATTTTGAACAGAAAGATATTCCTGATATGTCAATGGGTTGTAATGTTGCATCTGATTAGTATCTGTAAAAAACACGTTGAAAATCAGCCGTTCATACTTAGATAGGAACTCAGTAACTTTTAATTGTTGGTAATCAGGATATTAATCGCTTAATAATTTCCCCTAAATTTATTGTTCTTTACAAGGATGGTTAACATGTGAGCATGTTACTAAATGGTTATTGTATTGTGTGAAAAGTTAATTCAGCTTCAATGTGTTTTTATAAATACATTTAATAAAAAATATATGATCTTGATCGGAGGAGTAATGAGTTTGTTACGCAAAACAGTCATTGTGAGTCTTTTAACTGGCTTGATATCATTATCGAACAGCGCATCATACAACTATGGTGAAGCGCTTCAGAAATCAATTTATTTTTACGAATGCCAGCAATCAGGGCCGCTGCCCGGTTGGAATCGGGTTGAATGGCGAGGACCTTCATGCTTACACGATGGCAGTGATGTGGGAAAAGATCTTAGCGGCGGCTGGTTTGATGCGGGTGATCATGTAAAGTTTAATTTCCCAATGGCGTTCTCTACAACATTCTTATGTCTAGGTGTCAAGGAATACAGGGATGCTTTCGAGAAATCAGGCCAATTGACTCACATTTTGAATAACATTCATTTTGTCTGTGATTATCTTATCAAATGTCACACTGCGCCTCATGAATTTTATGGTCAGGTTGGTGATGGTGGCTTAGATCATGCATTCTGGGGGCCGGCAGAATCGGTTGAAGCTAAAATGAATAGACCCTCTGCAAAAATTGACGAAACACATCCTGGATCTGATTTGGCCGGTGAAGCCGCTGCTGCTCTCGCTGCCGCTTCAATAATTTTTAAACCTACAGATCCGATTTATTCTGCGACACTGCTCAACCATGCAAAACAGCTGTATGAATTTGCCGACAATTTTCGCGGGAAATATGATGCAGCGATTCCGGCAGCTGGAGGATATTATAATTCATGGAGCGGCTATAACGATGAATTGGTATGGGGTGCAATCTGGTTATATATGGCGACAAACGATCAGACCTATTTAACTAAAGCTGAAACTGATTATGCTAATTTGTCAAACGAACCGCAGTCAACCACCAAATCCTACAAATGGACAATTGCCTGGGATGATAAAAGTTATGGATGTTATGTCTTACTTGCCAAACTAACCGGAAAAGATCAGTACAAACAGGATGCCCAGCGCTGGCTCGATTACTGGACTGTAGGTGTCAATGGAAACAAAATCAAGTATACACCTGGTGGCCTTGCGTGGCTGGATTCGTGGGGAGCCAATCGTTATGCAGCAAATACAGCATTGATGGCTTTCATTTACAGTGATTACATAACCAATGCGTCACTAAAAGCCCGTTATCATGATTTTGCTGTAAACCAGATAAAATATATCCTTGGTGATAACCCATTGAAACGGTCGTTTGTTGTTGGATACGGTACCAATCCTCCGCAACGCGAACACCATCGAACGGCGGAAGGAAGTTATCCCGGTGATGCATCAGACACTATTGTAAGTAAACATATTCTCTATGGAGCACTGGTTGGTGGACCCGGGAATAGTGATGATTACACTGATTCCCGATCGAATTACACAAACAATGAGGTCGCATGCGATTATAACGCCGGCTTCACAGGTGCTATTGCTCGAATGTATAGCGAATTTGGTGGACAGCCTTTAGTTGATTTCCCGAGTAAAGAGATAAAAAGTGAACAGTTTTACGTAATAGCAAATGTAAATGCACATGGAGACCGGTTCACCGAAATCAAGGCAATCCTCAATAATAAAACCAACTGTCCGGCACGTGTGTGCTCAAATTTATCTTACCGCTATTTTGTGGATTTAAGTGAAGCAATTGCAGAGGGAATCACGGTTGATCAGATCAAGATCAACACAAATTACCTCCAGGGAAAGGCAAAGGTTTCCGGACTTAAACCTTATAACGGCTCTGCTTTTGTTTATTATGTGGAGATAACATACGATGGTGATTCGATGTTTCCGGGAACACAGGATTCTTACAAACGCGAAGTGCAGTTCAGAATCGAGTTACCGCCAACTGCTTCCAGTACAGCCTGGGACCCATCGAATGACTGGTCATATAAAATTATGGGCACAAATGGCCAATCCTCGGTGAAGGCGATGAACATTCCAATTTATGATAACGGCATCCAGATTTGGGGTGCAGAGCCAAATAAAGACCCTATCGGCGAAATCAAAAAAGATCCTACCAGTGTCTCCAAAAAGGATCAAGGTATTCGAGCCGTTCAAAAAATTGGGCCACAGTTTTATTTTGATGGTCGAAATATCTCTTTTTCAAATTTCAACGGACAAGCCAGCGTTTCGATTTTAAATGCAGCCGGACAGGTTGTTTACGCAGGGATTGTAAAACCAAATGCTTACTTGAAGTTAAACCGCCTGGGTACGGGTGCGTACATATGCAAGTTAAGCACATCATCAGGTGAACACGCTATAAATCATTTCCGCATTTTAAGGTAGAGGCGTCCATCCCCGTAGAGGCGTCCGGCCGGACGCCTCTACGATTTGTCCACTATCCGTCAAGAAAATAATTCACCTACCTTGTTCGAACCCAACACCTTACAGCTGAGACCTACAAACGCAGTGCTGTTCTGATGGCACAGTTCTTGAGGCCAACTAGTTATGCGGGGTTGAGGCGCTCTCACCGGGTTACGCTCCCGGCGCCCAATTAGTATACCCGCACATCTATCGGAAGCAAAGGGAGGTTCTATGGTCAAAGTGGGAGGATCATTTTCACAGACGCTCATTCCCCGAAATGGAGCGATACCTAATAGTGACGATGGCGGTGCATCTTTCTCGATCGACGACCCAGCAATCCGAGAGTCTGCGGCAAGTATGCCATCTGGTGTAGCCTTGGGGGGAACCAAGAGCAATGCATTCGATGTGGCTGCTCTTCTCGCTGCTGTGGGTGGGGAGCAGCTGCAATACATCGAGTTCAACAGCGTGCACCGCAAGCATGAAGCCCGGCAACGGTGGCCTTTGCTGCATGTTGTTTCCGAGTTGCTCGACCAACCGGAAGGGCCCGCCGATGTCGCCAAACCCGTCGTCTTGCACAAAGATAGAGTCACAATATGAAATTCATTGCCTTTGTCTCAGCAAAAGGTGGCACTGGCCGCACGACGTTAGCAGCCAACTTGGGTGTCATACTTGCCCGTGCGGGCCACCGTGTGCTCATACTGGACTGTGACCCACAAAACGCTCTTGGGACATATCTGGGTATGCCGCCCGGGTTACGGGTTGGTATCGCAGAAGGCTCCTCGTCGAGCGAAATCATTGAGTACCTGGCTGCCCAACGAGGGGGGGTGCCCTATATTCCGTTTGGAGCCCGTGACCGCGACGAGCTGCAGCAAGCCGAGCGCACTCTGGCGGCCGATTCAGGGTGGCTGCTGCGCCGTGTACTCGAGATCGTCCCTTCCAGCACCGAGCTTGTATTAGTTGATACACCGGCCGGGGAGCGGGTCTGGACGGAACATGTGCTCAAGATGGCACATGCTATCGTGGGTGTGCACCTGCCCGATGCCGCCTGTTTCGCCACACTTCCGGTTATGGCGGTCATGCTTGAGCGCCAGTGCCGGGGGAGTGAGCTGACGCCAGCGGTCTGGCACGTGCTCAACCAAATGGAGCCGCACAGCGAGCTCGCTCGTGATGCGGAGTCCTTGCTGCGGCAACATCTGGGTGAGCGGCTGGTGCCCTGTTCGGTACCGCGCGATCCCGTTGTCGGCGAGGCATGGGCCCAGCAGTTGCCAGTTGCCTTGCACAGCCCCATGACCGGGGCAGTGGCTGCTTTGCGTGAGCTGAGCGAGCGCCTGCTGACACCGCTTATCGATCAACGACATGCGGTTACGGGCTTGCAGCTGCGAGGTGAATCATGAGCACAGAAAAGTTGCTTCGAGCATCTGCCATCCCATTCAGTGGGGGAGTTGCACGTGCGGTGCGCTTGCTGGTAATGGTCGTAGCTATGGTGACACTGACGCTAGTGGCGCTCACGCCTCTCGAGCTGCGCGAGCAAGTGAGTTTGAGTGTGATACTGTTCGTCGTGGCGTTGGTTGTCGCTCGCTCACGCCACCGTGCAAGCACACTAATGCTGATGGTAATGGCAATGACTGTGTCGTCGCGCTACCTGGCCTGGCGTATCAGCGCCACCATGAGTGTAGAGTCTCTCGATCTTCTATTCAGTGTTGCGTTGCTTTTCGCTGAGCTCTATGCCTTTCTGGTCCTGGTCCTTGGTTACTTTCAGTTATCGCGGCCGATCACACGCAAGCCGTTAGCGTTGCCTGCCGACGTAAGAGACTGGCCGGCGGTGGATGTGCTCATCCCCACTTACAATGAGTCGCTGGAGGTTGTACGTGCCACCATTTTGGCCGCTCAGGCACTCGACTGGCCGCATGACAAACTGCGCATTTTCGTGCTCGACGACGGCAACCGTGAGGATTTTCAACACTTCGCGAATGATGTGGGGGTCGGCTATTTCAGGCGCCGCGACAATCGTGGCGCTAAGGCCGGTAACATCAACGCGGCCCTGGCCCGCACCGACGCCCCCTTTGTGGCGGTGTTTGACTGCGACCATATTCCGACCCGTTCCTTTTTACAGCTCACGATGGGATGGCTGGTCGAGGATGACCGACTGGCAATGGTGCAGACACCGCACCACTTCTACTCTCCCGACCCGCTCGAGCGGAACTTGCGTGTTTTCAAGACCTGCCCGAACGAAGGCGAGCTGTTTTATGGTCTCATCCAACCCGGTAATGACCTCTGGAACGCAGTCTTTTTCTGCGGCTCCTGCGCGGTGATACGGCGAGCGGCCCTGGTCGACGTGGGTGGTATTGCCGAGGAAACAGTCACCGAGGACGCGCACACAGCTCTCAGAATGCACCGGCGCGGTTGGCGAACAGCTTTTCTTGGCGTGCGCCAGGCGGGCGGTCTCGCCACCGAGTCTCTCTCCGGTCACATACGCCAACGGATCCGCTGGGCCCGTGGTATGGTGCAGATTCTCAGGGTTGATAACCCGCTGTTCGGGCCGGGACTGACCTGGCCCCAAAGGCTTTGCTATCTCAATGGGCTGCTCTATTTCCTGTCTGGACTTCCGCGCCTCATCTTTCTCACGGCGCCACTTGGCTTCTTGCTGCTCAATGCACACATCTTTGCCGCCGCGCCTGTCATGGTGCTTGGCTATGCCTTGCCGCATCTGACGTTTACGCTCTTGACAGCTTCCCGCATTCAGGGCAGCTTCCGGCGCTCGTTTTGGGGCGAGCTCTACGAAACGGTTCTTTCCGCCTATATCGTACTGCCGACGGTTTTGGCTCTCATAAATCCACGGCTCGGGCGCTTTAACGTTACGGCCAAGGGCGGACTCATTGCCACGAGCTATTTCGACTGGCGCATTGCACTGCCGTTCCTGGTGCTTTTTGGTCTTAATCTTACTGGTATTATCGCCGGACTTTGGGCCGCCAGTACCGGCCGGCAGCAGCTCGATGCCGTGCTCATCAATGCTGTCTGGGCCACCTATAACCTGGTTATCCTCTCGGTAGCCATCGCCGCCGCCTTCGAGCGTCAGCAGCGCCGCAGATATGCCCGTGTTGTACTGCGGCTACCGGCCATGCTGGAGCGCTCATGCGGACGCACGATTGCCTGTGACCTCAGTGATTTATCGCTCTCTGGCGCGGCGTTGGGTCACGCCGGCGATGAGATCGAGTGCGGCGAGGCACTCCATCTGACTCTGCGTCTCGGTGAAGAAAGCTTGCCGCTGCCGGCTCGGGTCGTGAGCACCGAGGCAGGGGCTTTGCGACTCGAGCTCGCAAAGCTCTCTCGCGAGCGAGAGCGTTTCCTGGTGCGGGCACTCTTTTGTAGGGCGGACTCCTGGATTCGTTGGGCTGATAACCGCATGCTCGATCAGCCGGTGCGTTCGTTTCTTGAAATCTCGAAGTGCGGCCTGCGCGGCCTTGCACAGCTTGTCAGCAGCTCAACGAATCCGAGGCGGTACACATGACGACGGAAAAGATTACCCATAGCATCGTCTGGACGGCTGGATGGCTGGCGGTGATTGCGGTCATCGGTAATGGTTTACTGGCGAACGCGGAACCAGCGGCTCGAAAATGGGGCTCACAAGCTGCTCTTCTGGACCCGACTGAGCGCACCGTGCCCGAGGCTTCGGTCCCTGAGTCGCTTGAGGCAAAAAATTGGCGTACAATTTCGATTGTGAAGTCCGGTCAAGAAGCTCCCGAGCTCAGCTCTTCTGGCTCCGAGATTCGTACTTTCTTCAGGTTACGCGTTGACCGCATGGTGACCGCGGCACGGCTTCGCCTCAGCTCAATTGACAAAAAGGGTGGGGCGGTCGGCATCGAGGTGGTCCTTAACGGCTACACTGCTGGCCAGATCGAGCTGACCGCGGGGCAGGTTGAAGTTCTGGCCCTCGACCCAGCCCTGCTCTCTGATGATAACGTTCTGGTGCTGCGCCGGTCGGGTGCCGACACCTGCGAGCCCGCCGCAGACGATAAGCTTCTTCTGGCGCTCAAAACCGCTGAGCTTGAACTTCAGCAGGCTGCACTGCCGATCGCCAACGATGTGGCTTTACTGCCATTACCATTTCTCGACCCCCGGGTGGAGGAGCCAACCACCATCCAAATAGCGCTGTTAGGCGAGCGCACGCTGGAGATGGTACAGGCAGCAGGTCTTGTAGCCGCCTATTTTGGGCTTCAGGGCGGCTCGCAGCTACGTTTTGCGGTCTTCTTTGATGAACTGCCCGTTGGGGACGCTGTTGTGCTTGCGGCAGGGGAATCAGAGTTGACACGCGGCCTGATCGCGGGCAAAAGCCCAACGGTGCGTCTGGTCGACAATCCGAACGGTACGAATGATGCAGCCAAGCTGCTCGTCATCGCGGCGGCGACACCGGGTGAGTTGTTGACGGTCGCGCAGCGGTTCGCCGAGGGCAACATCGCTCGTGGTGGTGTTCTTCCCGGTAACCGAAGCGAGTACCAACCCTATGAGGCGCCCCGCTGGGTGAAAAGCAACAAGGCGATCTGTTTGGGCGACTTGACTGCAGGCGCCGACCTCGTGCTTGAAGGGGCGAGCAGGGTGACCCAAGCGGTCTCGTTCCGGCTGGCGCCCGATCTTTTTGCCGAGCTCAATCGGGTGATTCCGCTCGTTATCGATTACCGGGTGAGCGTGCCGTCCGGGGCTCCTTCCCCAGAATTGGTGGTCGAGCTGAATCACCGCTTCATCGGCAAGTTGGCAGTACCAGAGCCGGCACAACGTTCAATGCTCCAACACGCCCGTTTCGCTATCCACCCGAGCCAACTATCAGGCTACAACGAGCTGCGTCTACATGCCAACTTCAGTCCTAACAGAAGAGGTTGTGAGCAGTCGGGCCCAGTGCTATCCCGTGTCGTGATCGAGGGCAGCACCGTTCTGCATATAGAACAGCTGCATCATTTTGCTGTCATGCCGGACGTGAAGCTATTTGTCTATGACGGCTTTCCTTTTACTCGTTTTGCTGACCTGCGCGAGACCGCCGTGTTGCTCGCTCCGCAGCCGCGTCCGGCCGAGCTTGGCTTACTGTTTTCTGCGCTGGCGCACGTTTCAGCGATTACAGGCGAGCTGCCCAAGGGTGCAGTGTTTGCGAATTCAAGCAGCACCTATAAAAAGGCAGGGCGTGACAGAGACCTGCTCGTAGTAGCCGACGGACCCGGGCACCCGTGGCTTCAAAGCCATGCAGACGAGCTGCCCTTTGCCTACACTTCCAGCGGTTTGGCACCACGCTGTCCGTGGCGGCCGGGTGTGCTGCTTAACTATCTTACCGGATTTGCCGCTTTTGTTCAGTTACACCAGGCCCGCCGTTTCGCCCAGACGGTCTCGTCTGTCCTCGGTGTCGCCAGCGTCGAATCGCCTTGGACTCCTGACCGCAGCACTGTCCTTCTGCTCGCAACCGAAAACAGTCAGGTCCCAGCTTTAGCCGACGCGATGGGCAATGCGGAGGCGTCACTCGCCGGTGGTGACCTGCTGCTCGCCGGCACCGACCGCCGTGGCGCCTTCGTGCTCGGGCCGCGTACTACCCGAGGAGCGCTGCCACTGTGGAGCAAGGGACGCTGGTTCTTTGCGGCTCACTGGCTCCTGCTCGTTCCGATGCTGATTTTCCCAGCTTTGTTTCTGGTGCGATGGTCCGCGCGGGCACTTGAACTCCAGGCACAGAGGCGACTGCAACTGCCGCGGCGAAGGCAACTATGATTGCTGTGTTTGTCCTGACCTGCTTCGTTTCTAGCCTACTATGACCAGAGCCTGGTGCTTTTTTGACAGGGGTTTTACCTAGGGTTGCTACCACTTCGCGGTGGACGGCGCTCTATATCCAAGATGGGAGTCTCTATGTATCAGTCAATGACAGGCGCTCCGGTGTTACCGTTCAGGGGTACAAACTGTTTCTTCGGATTTTTCGGGAGTTGGAGGCGCGCCTTTGTGTCCCCCCAGGCTCCCACGTGCAAGATCGGCCACGCCGGTTCCAGACACCCCGTGTATGCATACGCTTTGGCAACCTGCTTCGTGTTTGGGCTGTGCTCTCCCGTTGCTGCGCAAAGCAGCGTAATGGAGAAGTCTTTCATCCGTTCTGAATTAGCCGCAACTCCAGATACACAAAAAAGCACAGCGGAGATCCTCGAAGCTCAGGCATACATCTGGATGCAACGCGGGCGCGCAGATAAGGCGGCCGAAGTGTGGCGTAAGCTGCTTCTCTCGCAGCCAAAACACACGACCGCGCTCAGCGAGCTGGCGGTTCATGCCGCCACCGTAGGCGCGCTGGCGGAGGCGCAGCGGCGCCTGCGTGAGCTCCAGGAGGCGGATCCGCAGGATGGTCGGCTCGTGTTCGTGCGCGCGATACTTCGCGGAGGCGATCAGGTCGCGGCTGAGCTGCGGGAAGCGCGATTGCTTTCCAAGTCAGGCCACCCTCAAGAGGCCTTGCGACATTACTGGAAGGCGTTTGGCGAAACCGAGCCCACCACCCTTTCGGGCCTCGAGTACTATCAAGTGCTCGCCGCCGCTCCCGACGGCTGGGATGCCGCCCACGCCGGTCTCGAGCGCCTGGCCGAGCTGTACCCCAAAGCAGCCCATGTGCAGCTTGCGCTCGCGCTTCATCTCACCTACGTGGACTCCACTCGCACTCGCGGCATCAGTTTATTGCAGCAGCTCGCCGGGACGCCGACAGTAAGTAACCAAGCGCACGCCGGCTGGCGTCGGGCTGTCATATGGCTCGGCGATAGCCCGCAGGCGCTACAGTGTCTGCAGGATTACGTGAGCGCAAACCCGCAAGATAATGAGCTGCGCCGTCGCCTGGAACAGCTCAAGCCGCGCCTGGAACAGCAAGAGGCCTTACGCCAGGCTTTTCAGGCTCTCAAGGCCGGCGAGCTGGACCAGGCCGAAGAGAAATTCCAGAGCATTCTTGGTGCTGAGAGCGACACTGAAACACTGGTGGGGTTAGCGAGCGTCGCACTGGCACGCGAGGACTTCGACAAGGCCGCTGAGCTGTTGTACCAAGTGCGGGAGCTCGCCCCAGAACGGCCCGAGCTATGGCAGCCGTTGTTGCTCACCGCTGAGCTTTGGCAGGCCATCAAGCGTGCCGACAAGCTACGGCGTGAGGGCCGGCTCGACGAGGCGCAAGCATTACTCGAGCACGCGGCAACCTCAGCTTCGGCTGAGCGGTACCAGGCTGTCTTGGCTCTTGACGAAGTTTTGCTCGATCGGGGCGATCTCTCAAGAGCTCAACACAACTTGCAAGAGCTGATGACCGAGCCACCTACCGACACCGCGGGTCTGCGCAGGCTGGTGTCGCTGCTGCTGCGTGCCAACCTGGATGAGCAGGCAGCGGTTGCCAACGAGGCGTTGCGCGACATTGATGCGTCTGCCGCCTTTAGTCCGGAAGATCTGCGGGCCGAGCAGTCGCGGCTGCGGGCGATACATCTGCGCCAGGCGGGCGATGTCATTGCCGCTCGTGATACGCTGGTGGCCGCGGCCGGCCTCGATCCGCGCGCTTCACAGGTGTGGCTCGATCTGATGAACCTGGATCTCGAGCTTGGCGAACTTGACGAGGCACAACGTTCGGTCAAGGCGCTGCTTGCGGCCGAGCCGGGACTTCCCGAGGCGGTTCTGGCCGAGGCGCGGATTGCCGAGCAGCGTGGCGAGTATGAGCGTAGCCTCGAGCTGCTCAGCACTATTGCTGCACCGGCCTCCTCTGGCGAGATCGACAATCTGCGCCGGCGGCTCGAGGTGCGTCTTGCCGCCGAAAAGGCGGTGCGTACCTTTCGCATCGGTGGAGTGAGTGCCGCTCGTATGCAGCTCTCAGGGCTCGAGCGGGCGGCACCCAGCCCTACCAATCTGGCGATTGTCGCCGAGGCATGGGCCGACATTGGCGAGGTTGATCATGCCATATTGCTGCTGCATGCGGGAGATACTGCATCGGCCGAGGTGCCGGGTGTGCAGCTGCAGATAGCGGCGTTGCTGCTGCGGGCTGGCCGCACCAGTGAGGCGATGGCCGTTCTCGATGAGCTTGCTGCTCAGCCTGGTCTGGCGTCTGCAGAGCTGTTTGCGCTCCAGAAGCTGCGCATTGGTTGCGCGGTGCGTGTTTCCGACTCGCTACGGTCACAAGGTGATCTGGCCGGTGCCCGGAGTGAGCTGGCCCCCTGGACTGGAGCTCGTCCTCTCGATCCACAAATCGCCAACGCCTACGGGCGGGTTTTACACGATGCCGGCGATTATGTGGCAGCTGCCGGGCAGTTTGATCTCGTTTTGAAGCGGGATCCCGGCAACCTCGATGCACTGCAAGGCTTAACGTATGCGGCTTTAGGCGGCGGTGTCGACCTGGCCAAGGCTCACAAGGCTCTGCGACAGGGACTGCAGGTGCGTGGTGGTGATCCGCGCCTTCACCTGTTTATTGCTCGCCTAGACGCCAAGTCAGAGAGCTATACAGCAGCGCTCAAGGAGCTCGCTCAGGCAAACAGTCTCGTTGAGGATGAAATGCGTTTTGACGCGACGCTTACCTCTAAGGATAAAACGATAACCAGACAGCCCTCACAAACCCAGCAACCAGAGGGCGAGCTCGAGCATTTGCGTTCGGATATTCAGTCCGAGACGCAACGGATACGTTCTGTCACTGGCATTAAGATCAAGCCGGACATCACGATGCGGTCGCGACAGGGCGAGCCCGGCCGGGATGCGCTGTTCGAGCTAAAGGCGCCTTCGCGGCTAGAGCTTCCGAATCCGTGGGGGACGCTGTCTCTTCAGGTCACACCCACCCATCTCAGTGCTGGACGACTCGTCTTTGATAACGGTCCCGATACGCTCTTTGGCACCGTCAAGGGGACCGTTGGTCCGCGCGATATCGAGGCGGATGGCGTAGCTCTCGGGGTAGGGTATGGGCACCGCGGTTGGCAGCTCGATCTGGGCGTCACCCCCGTGAAATTCGCCTGTTTGAACATAGTCGGCGGTCTGTGCTGGAAACGAGCTTTTCGCGATATCACCCTGACACTCGAAGCCTCGCGCCGGCCGGTGGAGGAAAGTGTGCTCTCGTTCGCAGGGGTTTCAGACCCCGGTACCGGGCGTGTTTGGGGTGGAGTGGTAAAGCAGGGCGGGGCAGTGACCTTGAGCTATGATGGTCACAATTCCAGGTCTTACGCGGTACTTGACTACAATTACCTGACCGGCACGAATGTCGAGTCGAATCACTCACTCGCAGCGCACCTCGGCATTCGGTGGGAGCTGCAAAGCCCAAAGAGCATGCGCCTGGAGACTGGAATTACAGTTTCCGCCATGGCTTTTGAGCGCAACTTATCTAAGTTTACTTACGGCCACGGCGGCTACTTCAGTCCTCAGCGCTTTCTTCACTGTGGTTTGCCGATTGACTGGCAGGGCAGCTATCAGGCGATAACATGGCAGTTGACCTTCGAGCCTGGCGTGACGTGGTTCCAGATGGATGAGGCTCCCTACTATCCGCTTGCGGTGAGTGCGCAGATGTCCGAACCGAAGGCCTGGTATCCGAGTCGCAAATCGCTCGGACTGGGGGTTGACGGCGGGCTTGAGCTCGGTTATGTACTCACCCCACAGATGACTCTTGGGGCACGGGCCGAGCTGCATACCGGTGATGATTATCGCGAGATTTGCGCGGTCACATTTTTACGGTTCGCACTGAAGGGCGGCGATTGACCTGCCGCGCAAGGATTGAGCGGATGGCAAGTGCTTTCTTCAGCAATCCCGCTCCGCTCTTGGGAAATTGAAATGCTATAATCCACTTTTGCCGGATGTACACGATTCTGAACTTCCGATTCAGTTGTTGCATTTTTTGCAACAACTGCAGAATATGTACTTTGGTAAACATTTCAATTGCAATGAAAATGAATTTGTAAATAAGTCTCTCTCTATATCGAAAAAATTGAACCGTTACTAACTAAATATTCCTACTTTATATTTTTGTGATCTGTGCGAGCCATCTTCCTATGGGTGCCTCAATATATTCAATTACTGCATCTTGAAATTATCGTATCAGGTATTGTACAATGAAAAACTAACTTCAAGTGTAAATATGTCAACAATGATAAGAATTGATTTGTATGCGGCCCGATCTCCAGACAATCTTTTCCAGCATTCTCTTTACAAGCCTTTGTTCGAGTCTTGTGATATTTGCGATTTGGGTCTCTACCACAAAGAGAACCGGGGTATCGGGTTCCGGATATTGCAGAGACAAGAAATATGAATAAACCAATCCTTATTATTGATGATGATGAGTTTTTGAGCGAAACGCTGGTACTGACACTTGAAAGTGGGGGCATTTCTCCGGTAATTACCAGTAACAGCTTCAATAATGCGTGGCCCCACATTGAGCAGGGAGTGAATCTTGTACTTCTCGATATCACCATGCCTGAAACAGACGGCATTCAAGCCCTGCATCAGATCCTTGAGAGCTACCCGCGACTACCGGTACTGATGTTATCCGGTATTAACCATGCTGAAACAGCAGCATTGTGTATGAAACAAGGTGCGCGCGACTATCTTGTCAAACCAGCAGACAAGGAAAAACTCATCACAACTATCCGTGAACATCTGCCACTACCTGCCCTACAGGTTGTTTCTCCCGATGGACTCCTTCGCTGGACTGAACAGATCCATGAAAAACTATTAAAAGCTGATGATCCGCTGTGCCGGAAATTAGCAGATGTTCTGATAAAAAAAGAACTGTTCCGCAATCCCGAGCTTTCAATACAAGCAGTTGCCCGAGAGCTTAAAAGTAACCAGAAAACGGTCAGCTGCATGGTGAATGAACGGTGTGGAATGAATTTCAGAACGCTGCTTAACCGGGTGCGCTTAGCAGCATTTCTACAGGCTCGAAAGCAACAGGTCCCCCTTTCAATGGAAGGTCATAGCCAGAATGTCGGGTTTCGCCGCTATGCAACCTTTTGCGAGGCGTGTCACAGCGTACTTGGTGTGCTGCCGGGCAGGTTGTCAGGCTAAATCATTTCCAGTCTTCATTTTATGCGACTATCTTCAGATCAGAATAAAAAAGGGCGCTTCAGTAATTTTTTATGGGTGACTAGTTTTAACTGTGATTATACCACGACCTCCATAAGTACTTAATTTGTTGAATATTTGACGATTCGCCGCTCACCAATTGGAAAGATTAAATTGTGAGTGAGTTGTATTCTCCGTCAACTATCAACTATCAACTATCAACTATCAACTATCAAAGCGTCGACCCACAAAAAGGCACAGTGTGCCTAAAAAAGAGACCTACGCTTTCATGAATCCGTAGGTGACTATAGTTGTCAATAATTTCCATTATATCGTACAATGAGACTTGTTTTTTTTTGCCAGATGCATTCCGCAACAGCAAAAAGCTTATTCAGGTATAATGAGTAATTTTTACTTAAAAAGGATAACTATATGCACGATCAACGTCCAGACTTGCCGGTAGTAACAGTTTTAAAAAGAAACGAATTCAACAGGGATGCATGTCGCTTCCGCGGCAGGGTTTGGGGCAGATCGATGGTCCTTCGCGGTGCTCTGTTTGCAATCAGTTTGTCGGTGGCAATTGGGACGAGCTTTGCAGCTCCCGGAAACTTTATTTGCGGTGGAGGAAGCGGTGGCGGCGGTGGTGGATCCAATGGTTCCAATGGTACATTCACTTGTGGAGGAAATGGTGGAAATGGTGGAAGCAGCGATACAACTATTAACGGAACCGCTGGGGATGACGTGATCTTTGGCGATGGCAGCGGCGGTGGTGCAGGCGGTCGCACGGTTTCGTATGTCAATAATGATAATAAAGGCGGCCTGGGTGGTGGTGGCAAAGACACAATCAACGGTGGTGCCGGTGATGATGTTATTTTTGGAGATGGTTTCAATGGTATTGATTGTTCAGATTTGTATCCAGGCAATGGCGGATTAGGTGGTGGTGGTGGTGGTGGTGGTGGCGGTTTATATGGTACCGCTCCACCGGGTGCCTGCGGTGGACTGGGTGGTGGAGGAGGAGGTGGTGGCGCTTATCCGTATTTGCATAATCCACCATTACTCCTTAACGGATTTGGAAATGTAGGTGGAACCGCCTCTGGTAGTAATGGTGGAACAGGCGGAAATAGTGCAATATCTTCAGCATCAATAACCGGTCTTGGCGGAGCATTCGGTGGGGCTGGTGGTGGTGGTGGTGGTGGATTTGGCGGAGCTGCGGGCGGAAGCGGCGGACAGAGTAATTTTGCAGCCCGCAATGGTGCCAATGGTAATAATAATGTACATATATATGCAGACAACAGTGGGTCAATTCACTCTTACTTTACAGATGCTGTTTTAAGAAATATATGGATAAATTATCCATATTATGGAAACGGCGATGACATAATAAACGGTGGCCCGGGAAGTAATGACCTTTTTGGTCTTGGTGGCTCCAATACATTTATCATTGATTCCGCAGACACACCTGTTCGCAACAGAATTTGGGATTTCAAGGCTGGTGACAAACTGTATCTGGAGAAATCCGGAATAATTGTTACTGCTGTACAAGCGACATCAATCCTTGAAGGAGCAACCTACGGTGACTATGATGGTGACGGGTATGCAGACGATACCCGTTTCGTATTTGCCGGTTCTGAAGTAGTCATCTTAAACGTAAACCTTACAAGTACAAATAATCAGGGCACAAATGGCTGCATTTCTCCTGTCAATACATCTCCGCGTATCGATCTTCCCGATTCTGTTTTTATTTACTCATTCAATGGAGCTAACGGCGGGTTCAGTTCGTCAGCAGTTAACGATATTGATGGAGATGCCGATTGGAACGGAGGCTCCTTAGTTGTCCAAATTACCGGAAATGCAAATGCTGCGGATCAACTTGGAATTTACACCATTCCCACAAGCCCTACGATCGCGGTCAACGGGACAACGCTATCGGTTGACAATGTTGCAATCGCCACAATCTCTCAAAGCTTCGGCACAATAGAGACAAATACTATAGGATACAAAACTATGGGCGGAACTGCATTGACATTCACCTTTAATGCGAATGCAAACAATCGTGCTGTTGCAAGAGTTATGCAGAGCGTTTATTTTAAATCAACCACGGCAGGCACGGGTACCCGTACTGTTACCATTACTGCGACCGATAAGAACTCCTTATCCGCTCATGATACACGGCTCATCGGAGCTGCCCTGGCAGCCCCGACTGTTACATCTGACAATATCAGCGCAATAACAGCATCAACGGCCACTGGCGGAGGCAATGTGACATCCGCAGGTGGTGCACCAGTAACTGAGCGTGGAATTTGCTGGGCGACAACCACCGGACCAACAACTGCATCGAATCGAACAATCGATGGTACCGGCGTTGGCGTGTTTACATCATCAATTACCGGACTCTCAGGCGGCACAACGTACTATGTACGGGCATACGCAAAGAACAGCGGTGGTACTTCGTACGGCACAGAAAAAAGTTTTACGACACTGAAAGCTCCAACAGTCACAACAGAGGCAGTCTCATCGACTCCCGGTGAAATCCCTATCGGAAATGGAAATATTACGGACCTCGGGAGTCCCAATCCTACTGCGCATGGAATCTGCTGGAATACGACCGGTACGCCCACTACATCTGATAGTAAAGTCGACCGTGGTGCCGCATCCGTAACAGGAGCATTCACCGTGTCGATGTCGGACCTTAAAACGGGAACAACATATTATGTGCGTGCTTATGCGACGAATAGTGCTGGTACCGTGTATGGCAACCAGGTCACTTTTACAGCGACGAATAAACTAAACCCGACAATAACGACCTGGCCGACCGCTTCGTCAATATCTTATGGGCAACCGCTTTCCTCTTCGACCTTGAGCGGTCAGGTGGCGGTAACTGCGGGAAGCTTTGCATTTACAACTCCTGCGACTGTACCAAACGCTGGAACTGCCAGCCAGTCAGTGACTTTTACGCCTGTCGACAGTACCAATTATAATGTCGCAACGCATAATGTGAATGTAACTGTCAGCAAAGCGCCACCAACAATAACGACCTGGCCATCAGCTTCGGCGATAACGTATGGACAACCGCTTGCCTCATCGACATTGAGCGGTCAGGTGGCGGTAACAGCGGGAAGCTTTGCGTTTACAACACCGGCTGCTGTACCGAACGCAGGAACTGGCAATCAATCGGTGACTTTTACACCTGCGGATACAGCAAATTACTTAACAGCTGTGCAGAATGTCAGTGTAACTGTCAACGGGCCTCTTGCACCGGTAGTTTCAGTTCCACCGGTAGTTGATAAAAATGGCAAGTGTGCAAATCCGCCACAATTTGTCTGGCATCGGTTAGTCAATGCAACAGGATACCGTTTTCAATTGTCGCTCAGTAATGGATTCAGCCCGACAGTGCTCGATACGGTTCTTACCGATACAGTATTTACGCCTGATACACTGTCGTTTGCTACCAGGTATTACTGGCGGATAGCTGCACAATATGGTGCTGTCCCGGGTCTCTTTACGCCGGCCGATTCAATTTACACTATTGTTTTACCTCCGGCTGTCAGTCCGGTTATAACATCACAGTTCCCGGATTCTGTCAGGGTTGGCTCAACAGTACGCCTTACATGGAAAACGATTGATGCAATTAACCGCTATCGAATTCAGCTCAGTACAGATTCATCCTTCGGGCAGACCTATATTGATACTATCATAACTGACCTTGGGGCATATCTGGCCCAAAACCTGAGTTCAAACACAAAGTGGTATTACCGTATCGCAGCGGTAAATGATGGCGGAAACGGCCCCTGGTCGGGAGTGTATGGTTTTACCACCGCGCCTTCGGACACCGCTTCAAAGCAGGTGGTCTCGACTGTTGTCGTTGATTCCATTGCTACGCCTTTACCACAAATAAAAATTAATACCGGTGGAAGTAATAATCTTTCAGATCTTGTGATAACAGTTGCTGAAAAAAACCAAAAGATCATCGATACCTCCATTGCACAGGTATCATCGGTATACGATTTCACCCGGTCACCCGTGTTAATACTGCGGGATACAATCCAGATCAAAGTGACGATTCCGGACACCTTCTTTGACGGTACGGCGATTACACCGAAGGACATTGCAGATATCCGGGCCTACCAGGTTGACACTGCAAAAGTGATGCGGATCATCCCCGGCGCTGTCATCGATAGCTCTAAGAGAACAATTTCATTCCGGACTGCACGTCTCGATGTTTTTACACTTGCGATCGACCGGATTCCACCAAATATCGTGGACAAAACCATCGGTTTACCGGTGAATTCTGGGAGCGTTCCGGTCATTTCAGGACAAATACTCGACAATATCACAAATTGTCAGGTCTATGTCTATTTTCGAAAAGGCGGCGATGCAGGCTATGATTCTTTACCGGCGACCGTTAACTCCGACGGGACCTTCGAATCCACACTGAGCAACAAGACAATGGATATGAACGGATTTGAATATTATATAGGAGCTACTGACGGAGCAAACCGTGTCACAATCAAGCGACAGGATTTTCCGGTAACACTCTCCGGTGTTGGGGACACGACCAAATTACCTGTCAATCAGTGGAATCTTTTTTCGGCTCCACTCACGCTTTCAGACTCCCGGATCAGCGCACTTATGGTCAATATGGGTCAATATGGTAAAGACTGGAAATTGTTCCAACGTTCACTCACAAGTGTTGCGGACAGCTTTGTCGAGTATGGTCCCAACCTTACATCCTTTTCAACAGGACATTCCTTCTGGCTGAAAACCAGCAAGGCGGACATGAAAATTATCGCCGGATCGGGAACAACTACACCAGTAAACAAATGTTACGAAATAACGATACCACCAAGAAGCTGGGCGGCGATCGGTTCACCCTTTCTATTTACAGTTGGTTGGAAGTCTATAAAAGACTCAACTGGAGCATCAGCGGATAGTCTTATCGGTCCTTATGCATATACTAACGATAACTGGGTGCCTCCGATTTCAATTGATAAGCTTGATCCATGGAAAGGCTACTATGTCTTTAATTCGGCGCATACGTCAATTACTATACGTATACCGTCATTGCGTAATCAGCCGTCACTTCAAAAGAGCAGCCTTGCCGCAGCATCAGGAGTAACCGGACAATTCGAGTGGGTTGTCAAATCAAAAGTTGGATCTGATCTGAATAACTACTTCGGTATCGCGCGGAAAGCAACAAATGGTTATGATGCCGGAATTGATTGTCCAAAACCCAGTGCCCCTCAAAGCGACGCGCCTGTCACCTGGTTTAAACGACCTGAATTGAGTGGTATGTCAAATCAGTTCCAGACCGACTTTACAAGTTTTAAGGATGGCGGTGCAATGTGGACTGCTGTTATTGGGAACTTGAAACCGGCAGGACAGTGTATCTGTTCCATTAGTGGACTTGAAACCATGGGTGATTCAATCGTCTGCAAGTTGGTTGATAGCCGCGGGGCTGGTGTGCATGACATGCGGCAAGGTTCCTATACTTTTGTCGCTGCAGATGGAGAACAGTCACGGGAAGTTTATATTATTGCCGGTACTCAGGGCTATGTTGATGCTTTTGTTGCGAAAACCCCTTTGGCACCGCAAAAAATGGTCCTTACACTGGGATCAAATCCGATCCGGCAAATGGCTCAGATACGTTATGCTCTACCCTGGTCGTCATCTCAAAGGAACGTGAGACTTGACATATTTGATGTGCGTGGCCGTTTGAAGACGACACTGGTCAACGCCATTCAGAAAGAAGGATTCTACACTGTTAATTGGAATGCACAAACAGCAGCCGGGTTGTATGTGTTACGGTTAAATGTTGGCAATCAAAGGTTGACAGCGCGATTGAATGTCGTTAGATAGAGCTTAACAAACTGGTATGAAGGTTTGGAAAAAAAGATGTATGCAATCCTAAGGAGATTTGGACGATGAATACTAAAAATAATCGCAATTTGCTCGGTGTAATAACAATCATTACAATGATGCTTGTTCTGAAGAGTGAAGGCACGGAAACCGCTGTGAAAAATATCGACTCATCGCTATCACTGCAATGCCTGAAGTTCGATGGTGCTGGTAATGTCGTAAATGCAGGAAATATTGAATCATTCAACGGGGCACAATTCCTGACTGCAGAGATGTGGGTGCGAATTGACACATTCAGTGCCTGGCGCACTTTCTTCTGCAAGTTCGAAAATCTGGGTAACCGCATCCAGTTTCAGGAGTATAGTGAGCCGGGAAAAATTGCCGTTGTAGTTAATAATAGTGCAGAAGTAAAAGATATAAACAGTCAGGCGTACTTCTATACACCTGCAGCTGAAGTAGCCATTGGTGACTGGTTTCATCTTGCAATGGTGTTTGATGGAACAAAAGAAGAATCAGAGCGTCTCAAGATCCTGATTAACGGCATGGAACGCCCGCTACAAAGGGAAAATTCAGCAAAGGGTTCAATTCCTACTCATATGCCTGTTACAAAAGCTCCCCTGCTTCTTGGAGCAGAGAAACCAAATGGTGCCTATGGCTATAAAGGATTGATGGATGAAGTTAGGATCTGGACAATTGCCCGTACTCAAGAACAAATACGCACCGATATGAACCGGACCCTTTCTGGAAATGAAGAAGGTTTGGCATTATATTACCCAATGTTTGCAGATCCAAATGCAGCTCCAGGGGCAATTGCACGCTTGATTGACTGTGCTCCGGGAAAACATCATGCTAATCTGGTAAATTTTGGTAAAAAGTCCTGTTTCATTGAAAGAGTCGAAGACACGCCATCAGTTAAAGCAAGCGTGCTTAAAACTCCGGAGTTGAATCCTACCGACCTTGCAATTAACTGGAAGCGAGGTACCGGTTCATCAAATGCAGTATTTATGACCGATGATGACACTGCAGCATTAACCGTGGAGAATAATCTCACTTATTCTGCAAATAGTTCTTTTGGTAAAGCGACTGTATCTGCCGCATCAAAGTGGCAGTGTGTATATAACGGTAATGATGCTTCGGTACATATCAGCAGCCTTGAGCCAAAAAAGACTTATCGAATTGCAGTACTTGACTATAACGGAGCCCCCGGTCATGAAGTATATACCAGCACATCCCAAGAGGCGCAAATGTCTATCACTACTCCACCACTGGTGAAACAGACTCAAACAATCCAGTTCGACACATTGACACCTGTGGTGATGGGCAATGCACCTGTTCCCTTGCATGCCACCTCATCATCGGGTCTGCCAGTAGAGTTTAGTTCGAGTGATACTTCTATAGCAAAGATAGATGGCCTCTTCGCAAAAATCAACGGTAGTGGAAATGTACAGATAATTGCATCACAAGCAGGCAATGATGCGTTTGAACCGTCAACAACTGTTTCTCGACTTTTAACTGTTTCACAGCCAGTGGTAACTAAAACTGAACAAAAAGTTCGATCAGCACATTCCAAAAGAAGGCCGATTTTGATTGGCGGCATTGCGTGTCTTGGATTGGCTGCGTTAGTTACGGTACTCATTGTCACCCATGATGATGGTGCTTCATCGGCGGGGCCTGCAGCAGTTGACCGTCCACCTAAAGATCCAGTAATTGCTGGAAATTAATATCACCGGAGCAATCAACAGAATTTTCAGGATACTGAAAGTTCCGGATTTCTTGCAACGGCCAGCCTACGCATGGGTGTCCAGTCCGTGTGGACAATCGCACGGGTGGTCCTTCTCATATATGAAAAAAATTAAAGGCTGATTTGCTTGACACGGTCTTTAGGCCGTGTTCCTTCTAAATGTGAAAAAAGAACAAGCATCCACGAAAAAGTAGAAAAATTTCCAGCACAGTATTTTAAATCCATACAAATGAAATTATTTGAAAAAGTAATAAAACGGCCTGAAAGTTCGTGCCACACCGCGTTCACATGTGCATGCTGCACCGGTAATCACAGCTTTAATTTTTAAATTTTATTTGCTTTACGATAAGTGGCTCAGCGGTAAAGAATGAGCAGTTTTTCATTCTCTTCCCGTTCAGCATGAAATAATATCCGCCGCGGTTGAAGTGCTGTCGGTCAAGGCCTGTGATTGAGAGTGAAACTTTGGGAGAAAAGCGCTTGACGGAAACAGCGGGTGTGTATTGATTTATGGCTTCAGGTGAATTGGTCATCAGAGGAAAATTTCCCGAAAGAAGCATCATAAAGAGCACCTGCAGCGTTTTAAAGTAATAACAGTTGGAAAGTGCATTTTCTGTAACGTGAAATCCGGAATCGATCCAGTTCTGGTTTTCAGATGAGGTCATGCCCCCACAGGTAAGCGCTCCCGCATAGGCTGCATTGGGACTCCCCTGGGGAGAGCCCAATAGTGTATACTCTGATTTGATAGATGATGGATCGTCTTCTGTAGCCTTGCGAATCCAGTTTGTTATCTTTCCATTAATCTCCGCTGCTTCATGAATACCATACCAGGAGTATGCCCAAGCCATACGCCATGGTACTCTTACCGCCTCGTAACCGAAGTCTCCCAAGACGGTATCTCCGACAGATGAATACCAGTCGGGCGGCAGTCCGGTAGCGGTATCACGTGTCTTTTTAATAATGTCAAAGCAGTTACTGATCACATGCGACCAATTGTAATTGCTTGTATCGACACTTTTAAACAATTCCAAAGCGCCGACACTGAAATAGGATGGATCCCTTTTGTCATCCCATGCGTCACCGGGCTTTATGTAGAAGTCATCGGAAATTTCATAACGTCTGATCGCACTTATCAACTCCTGCGCGTCATTGCGGTATTTCTGATCACCCCATTGACGATATGCTAAGATAAGCGCGGCGGCAACATCCAGATCGGCATCGGTGGCGCCGGTTTGCCCGTCAGATGCGATTCCTGAGAATCCGTCAATTTTCCAGTTCATGAGGCCGTTACTGTCCCGGAATTTCTTATAGTAAGCCCATAATTTATCAAATTTTGGTCTGGTGTTGTTCTCAGCGTTATCCATGCAAACCATTATAAGCATGCCGTAGCCGATACCCTCACTTGCGGTTTGAGATTGGTTGTCCCAGGTGATCCTGGCGAGGGTATCCTGTTCCTCATAGTACTGAGAAAGCCACGATTTATATACGGATTCAATACGCTCCGACATATCACCGGTAACCTTTATACCATAAAAGACCTTGTTTTGAGGAAATGGGAAATTTGCGCAGAAACTGATAGCAACGGTGAAGATGATTATTAAAGAGGATATTACATATTTAATCATTTTACAAGCCTCCCATTTTTTTTCGTATATTTAAGGCAGATAGAAATATTGATTTCCCGGACACATCTACTCAAAATTTGAAAAAGCTCTTTACACTGTTTCAATCTTCAGCTAGAAAGCGCCTTAGTAGGTAAGCTATTCAATAAACTAAATATTGTAGCAAAAAAGGTCAAATAGCAGAATCGTACATGACAGCGAAGAGACTTGATTATTGTAGAGCCACACCGCATTCACATGTGTATGATACATCGATAGTTAAAGACTCAAATTTTAAATTTCTTGGCATCATGATAAAAACTAACTTATATTATGTAAAACAGCTTGCTTTATAGTTCAGCTTCACTAAGAAAGCAGCAGTACACCCGTTGTGATTATGGAAAAAAGTAAATCCTTTTTGATATCGAATAATGTTCTTTGACATTAGTTTCGCGTTTAAATCGCCACAACTAAGTTTAAAAAACAAAAGCAAAGGGAAAAATAAACCCAGAGGTTCCAAAAGGCGCTGAGACAAAACGTAGCACATTGCGTCATTGTGCTCCATATCGAAAAATAATTATCTATTTATCATTTAAAGGAGAATTTATGAAATTAAAATTGATAACGCTTATAATCAGCATAGCTATTGCCACAAGTTATGCATATATCGGTATTGGCGTAAAGGGCGGACTATCTTTGTATAGAGTGTCTGATAACTCGTTTGATCTTTATAATGAATTCCGTCCAGCATCTGATTTCTCGATATTTTGCGAACTGGGATCACACAAGTTCCTATCTCATAATATTATGCTTACATACTATCAGGCAGGAGGCAAAACAACTAACCAAATTACAGACCAAAATGGAGATCCTACTGGTAGTGACTGGTGGATTGCCGAAAAGCTAGATTATATCGGTATCGGGTATGGTCTGAATTTCAAGATGCAATTATTGAGAATACTGCCATATTTATCAGCCGGAGTATCTCTGGATTATCTTGTCCGTAGCAAAGAGGAGATGGGTTCAGATAAGACTGTTGATGAAATTGAAGGTATCGATTATTCGAAGCTCAAAAAATTTAATATACGTCCATTTTTGGTTGGTGGCCTGGAGTATAAAATATCCAGAATCGCCATACTGACCGAATACACCTTCTCATATAATGTTCTTCCTTTCTATGTGGAAGAAAAGACCACAACATTTAATGAAAGTAAATATAAGACATTTGGGCATTTTATTAATTTGGGATGTAAACTATATCTGTAATGTTTTCTTATAAAGAAATGCTGTGTTGATAGAAAATTGGATCTCATATTCACATATATGTATCATAATTGTTTAAATCTGAGTTGCAAAGGTCACATAGCCATTATAAGAATAAACTTAACAATGGAAATCACCAATAAACACAATCGTATAGTAGTGTGTAAGGAACGCGAGTGCTTTCAGACGAACTGCTCTTGACAGAAAAATGAATGCTTTTTTACTCTTGCAAAACCCAGTATATTGGTTAAGACAAAACCCGGAAAATCAAAATTCCTATCAGCTATTGAAACTGCTTATGTAAAATAGTATTATAGTAAATATCAACTGAACCCAAATCGCTTCACATTTCAGGATGGTCGCTATGAAACTGATTCACGGTATATTGTTGCTTTTGACTCTATCAATTTCCACCCACGCGGGTATTCACCTTTATTCACGCGCGCTTGCTGAAAAATACGCCGATTCACTGAAGAGAGTCGATTCTTTACGTGTAGTTGATTCAATCAAAGCGATTGATTCAGTACGGATCGCTGACTCGCTCCATATTGCCGATTCCCTGATGATCATCCGCTACCGGATAGCCGACGCGGAATTGATAAAAGAACGTGAACAAAAGAAAAAAGAAGAAGAAACTGCTATGTACACACCGCTTGAGGTTGATTCAAGTGAACTGATACCTGAGGATACACTTGATAATATCTCCGCCCGGACAATAGTGATCAATGAGAATACACCATATGCACGGGAAATAGACAGTCTTCAGAAAAAGGTGGACAGTCTTAATAACGGCATACACGATAATGATCTATGGTTCAAAAAAATGAAAAAATTTCCGATATCTGAAAAGAAACGATACATGATCTATCTTCTTAACAATCATTATAAAGATACCGTACAGATTCTAACCTGCTGCAACCAGTTGTATCAGATGTATTCCACCAGGATTTCTCTGCTGAACACGATAAGAAAATCACAGTCCGACAATACAAAAAGTTTCATGATCAACCATATCGAAAGCATTAATCAACAATTAGTTATACTCAGTAATTTCATCGTAGCGCTGAGCACGGAGAATCAGCAGCTTTCCCGGAGCAAGATCAAACCGGTTCTACAATAATGTGAGCCGTTAATCATGAATTATGAATCCTACCGGACGTTTACGTTATAAATGCCTGAACGATATTTCTTCAGGCAGGGGCGATATAATCTGGGTTACATGTAATGAACTTGCGGCCATTTTCAAACAAGCAGCAATTAATTATCTCACTGTTTTTCCGTAACAGGACTTTCCAGTCAGTCATCTTTTTGCAGAATAATTATTTATGGCTCGTCAGAAGTATTTGTGGGTAGTCTGACGGCATTTATTGAAAAATGATTCATGTTACGCTTAAATATAACATCATCGGAAAATCAAAAATATCGAATTACAAATCTTGAATATCAAAGTAAGAAAAGTAAAACATAGATTTTGAATTTATCAGGTTATCTATTTTCCGTTGCGGTTTTTATGTTTGCTGCAAAATTGCAACCAGTTCGATGTTTTACTTATAAATCATATTCTCTTTTGTTATTCATGTTTTTTCTTTCACTTTGATATTCGGAGCTTGTTATTCGATATTCGATATTTATTTCTCTG